>JANMFT010000455.1:0-7467 GCA_031374255.1 Limoniibacter sp.
CCCGCCTAACCCTGCGAAGAGTTAGGACTTGATTTGAAGCTGTCGCACCGCATTAAGCAGCGAGACGTGCTTCCGCATAGTTGTCATTTGCAACTACAGTTTTGACCCGATAACGGTGGTATCATACCGGACAAAAGAACACCCTTTACGCCTTCGTCGATCCTATTTCGCCCCCATCAAAAGCCATAAATACTTGAAAATTATGGTTTTTGGTGGAGGCGCCGGGTACCGCCCCCGGGTCCGAACGGTTTATTGCGATGGCAGTTTATTGTCATAGCCGGTTGCCCGGCACTCTTCATATACGCTTTGTCACAGCGCTTTGAAAGATGAGCATGATATTTTTTAAGGATTGACTTTTGGGCAGGCTCTTGCCTTTATTCATAGTTGATTAACAATATTCGCCGCGCTTTAGACGCGGTTTAACTTGGGGGACTTAATTTATGAGTGACTATTTAGCCGATGTACGCCGCTATGATGCCGCCGCTGATGAAACACATGTTGCCAAGATTGTGAAACATTTGGGCATTGCACTTCGCAACAAAGATTCTTCATTGGTATCATGCAGCGACCCGGAAGAATTGGCCCGCGTTCGTGAAAAATGGTGCAAAAAGAAATTTGGTCACACCGATGATGCGTCAGCCGACAAAATTATCGCAGCCGTATGCGAAACCATGAAGGCAGACCGCAGCAAAGGCCGCGTAACATTCTACTATCTGGTTGCCAAACACATGGGCACACTTGTTAAAATGTAATACCCGCCTCCGACAGATAACTGAAAGCCCTGGTTCGCCGGGGCTTTTTTGTTTTGATGTTTGAAAAACGGTTCATCGCGGCAAGTTGATTATTCAGTGATTGGGATTGCAGGCATGATGTATTTTCTAGTGCAGAGGAAATCACCATGAAACGCCGTTCACTTTTAATTTCTATTCTTGCCACACCCTTAATATTTGCAGCCTCAGCTGCGTTTGCCGGCAAAGCAGCTGTGTTCACCGGTCTTGTTGATGGCACAGGGGCAGGCGGCTATGATGTTGTCGCATACCAACTTGAAAATGCGGCAAAACCCGGCAGCGAAGCCATTACAGCGGGTTTTGAAGGCGTCAATTATCGTTTCATCACTGAAGCCAATCGCGCGACCTTTACCGCTGATCCGGCAAAATATATTCCTGCCTATGGCGGTTATTGTGCCTATGCGGTTGCCAAAGGTTCAACTGCCAGTGCAGACCCCGAAGCATTTACAGTGGTGGATGGAAAACTCTATTTGAACTATTCCAAAGGCATTCAGTCCAAATGGCAGCAGGATACAGCGGGCAATATTTCATCTGCTAATAGCAACTGGCCAAAAGTTCTGGGTAACTGAACACTTTAACCGGTATGTTGTGACTGGCGACGCGAATCTGTTAATTAAATGTTATGCGCGCCTATCACGACCTGCTCAAACTCATTCTTGATACCGGCACTGACCGTGGTGACCGTACAGGCACCGGCACGCGATCCATTTTCGGGCACCAGATGCGGTTTGATTTGAGCGAGGGGTTTCCGCTCATCACCACGAAAAAGGTGCATGTAAAATCGATTGTGCACGAATTGTTATGGTTTTTGGCGGGCGACACCAACATTGCCTATCTTAAAGCCAATGGTGTGCGCATTTGGGATGAATGGGCGGACGAGAACGGCGATCTTGGTCCGGTCTATGGTGCTCAGTGGCGATCTTGGCCAAAACCTGACGCTAATTCGCCAGATGGCGGTTCAATCGACCAGATTTCCAATCTTGTGCATGGCCTTAAAACCAACCCAAATTCGCGCCGCCATATCGTGTCTGCATGGAACCCGGCGTTGGTCGATGAAATGGCCTTGCCGCCATGTCACTGCCTGTTTCAGTTTTATGTGGCGGATGGTAGATTGTCTTGCCAGCTGTATCAGCGTTCGGCGGATGTGTTTTTGGGTGTGCCGTTTAATATTGGTTCCTATGCGCTTCTAACATTGATGCTGGCGCAAGTGTGCGGCCTTAAACCCGGTGATTTTGTGCATTCCTTTGGCGATGTGCATTTATATCACAACCATTTTGACCAAGCGCAGGAACAGCTGTCACGTGACTTCAGGCCAATACCGGTGATGCGCCTCAACCCAAAGATCGATGATATTTTCGGATTTGCCTATGAGGATTTTGACCTTCAAGGCTATGACCCGCACCCCGCTATTAAAGCCGCTGTGGCGGTGTAGCATTTAACAGGATATTGTTTTGAAAATGCCGCGGATCGATATTGTTGCCGCCGTTGCCGAAAACGGAGTGATTGGCGCGAATGGAGGCTTGCCGTTTAAGCTATCCACCGACCTGAAACGGTTTAAAGCGCTGACGCTTGGAAAGCCCGTTATCATGGGTCGCAAAACGTTTGAAAGCATAGGAAAACCGCTACCGGGCCGGATCAATATTGTGATTTCAAGGCAACCCGATTTTGCGGTGGAAGGCATAATTTCCGCACGATCACTTGATGAAGCTTTTAGCATAGGCGCGGCTGCAACCATGGCCAATGATGCCGAAGCGGTTTGCATTCTCGGCGGCGGTGAAATCTATGCGCAGGCGCTTATGCTGGCAGATCGTCTGTTGATCACACATGTTGACGGTGTCGTTGAGGGCGATACGGTTTTTCCGGTAATTGACCCATTGCGATTTGAAGCTGGGGAAGCCGAATTTGTGCCGCAGGGTGAAAAAGACAGCCATTCCAGCCGCTATGTGGTTTATGAAAAGCGAAAAGTGTAAATGAATCCGATTGAAAGCGCGTTTTGCAGGGTTCTTGCTCATTGAAAGGGCAAGCCCTCGAACCTATAACTCGTAACAAGCCGTGTTTGCGGCACATCCATTTGATCAACAACAGGAATATCATATGCCTTGGAGCAATCAGAGCGGCGGCGGCAGCGGTAATGGCGGCGGGAACGGTGGTGGTCCGTGGGGCAGCAGTGGCGGCGGCGGCGATGGCAATAATGGCGGCGGTAATGGCGGCGGGCCTTGGGGTCAGGGTCCAAAGCGCGGCGGCGGCAACCGGCCACCAGATTTGGAAGATCTGATCCGGCGCGGGCAAGACCGTTTGAAAAACGTACTTCCGGGCGGCGGCGGCGGCGGGGGCAACGGCCTGTCAGCCGGTTCTCTATTTGGCCTTGGTGCACTGGCTGTTGCAGCTCTCGTTACATTTCAATCTGTTTATACTGTGCAGCCGGACGAGCTTGGCGTTGAACTTGTATTTGGTAAACCAAAGGCAGAAATTTCCGCGCCCGGTTTGCATTTCCATTTCTGGCCGCTCGAAAAAGTGGAAAAGGTTAATACGCGTGAGCAGCTTGTCAACATTGGCGGTTCATCTTCGGAGACGCCATCGGGCTTGATGCTGTCCGGTGACCAAAACATCGTCAATGTGGTGTTTTCAGTGGCATATCAGGTTGCCGACCCAATGCTGTATTTGTTCCGTGTAACAGAGCCTGACAATATGCTGCGGCAGATTTCCGAAAGTGCAATGCGTGAAGTTGTCGGTCGCTCGTCTGCGCAAGATATTTTCCGTGATAACCGCGCGACAATTGCTGAATCAGTTCGCAAGACCATTCAAGCGACACTCGATCAATATGAGTCCGGCATCAGCATAAATGCTGTCTCGATTGAAGACGCAGCGCCGCCGCGTGAAGTGGCTGATGCTTTTGAGGAAGTGCAGCGGGCCGAGCAGGATGAAGACCGGTTTGTGGAAGAGAGCAACCAGTATTCCAACCAGAAATTGGGTGCTGCGCGCGGCGATGCCGCAAAAATCCGCGAGGATGCCTCCGGTTACCGCACCCGTGTTGTTGAAGAGGCCAATGGTGAAGCCCAGCGTTTCGTGGCAATATACGACCAGTATAAACTAGCGCCCGACGTTACACGCACGCGTCTTTATTTGGAGACGATGGAAGGTGTAATGGCAAAATCCAATAAAGTGATTATTGAGCAGGGCAAAGACGGGCAGGGCGTGTTACCATATTTGCCGTTGCCGCCCATTGCCCCACGCGTCCCTGTTGAAGGAGCAAAACCATGAACACCAATACGCTCCCCGTGATTGGCGCGATTATCGCTGCCATTGCTTTCGTGATTTATAATTCGATTTTTGTGGTGACCGCGCGCGAGCAGGCCGTAGTGCTGCGCTTTGGTGAAATTATCAGCGTGATTGAAGAGCCGGGCGTTAATTTCAAAATTCCGGTTCTTGACACTGTGCAGTTGATTGAGCAGCGCAAATTGCGGCTTGATCTGGATGATATCCGCGTTCAGGTTTCGGGCGGCCGGTTTTATGACGTTGATGCGTTTGTCGTGTTTTCAATCTCCGACCCGCGCCGTTTCCGCGAAACCGCATCGGGTTCTTTGCAGCTCGCTGAACAGCGTCTGCAAACGCGTTTGAATGCTTCGCTTCGCCGTGTTTACGGTTTGCGCGGATTTGAAGCGGCTTTGTCGGAAGAGCGTTCAGCGATGATGCGTGAAGTGCGTGATGAGCTGAAGCCTGATGCGGCGACATTGGGCCTTACCATTGATGACGTCCGTATTCGCCGCACGGATCTGACTAAAGAAGTTTCAACCCAGACCTATGCGCGAATGCAAGCCGAGCGCTTGGCAGAGGCCGAGCGTCTGCGCGCCCGTGGTAAGGAAGCGGCACAGCGTATACGCGCAATTGCCGACCGTCAGGTGGTGGAAATCACAGCATCTGCCCAACGCGAATCAGAAGTGATCCGTGGTGAAGGCGATGCTGAGCGCAACCGGTTGTTTGCTGATGCATTTAATCGCGATCCTGAGTTTTTTGAGTTTTACCGCACGATGAATGCATACAAGGCAGCGTTGGAATCTGATGGCACGACTATGGTGTTGTCGCCGACATCTGAATTTTTCCGATTCTTTAACTCATCGCGGCCAGCCGCAACGCCGGGGCCAGCACCTGTACCAGCGCCTTGAGTTTGAGTGATGCCGGGCGTATCTGATTTTATCACAGCGCTCGGCATCGCTTTTGTATTTGAAGGCATTTTATATGCGTTGTTCCCAAATCGCGCCCGCACTGCATTTGAAATTATAAGTCAAATGCCGGAGAATACGTTGCGCTATCTCGGGCTTGGTGCAGCCTTTGCCGGTGTGATTGTGATATGGCTGGCGCGCCGGTAAACCGCCGGTCACAGCAGTGTCATAGCATTGATACAGATATGGTTTCCTGGTTTTAGGCGTGCCATGTTGCGAACGAAATTACAGCATTACACTATCGCTTGCGCAGCTTTAAAACGCGCCAATTCGGAAAGTGAAATTGATGAACCGTATAAGTTTGTTTGGTGCCCGCGCCTCAATTGCAGCCTTGGCCCTTTTTGCTACCCCAAGTGCATTGCAGCCATTTACCGGTAGCGTGATCGGTGTAGCGCAGGCGCAAGACGGGCCTGAATCAGTGGCTGATTTGGTCGAGACCCTGCTCGATTCAGTGGTAAACATTTCAACGACGCAGAACGTTTCAAAGCCCGAAGCCGGCCCCAGCCGCCCGCGCCCGCAATTGCCGGAGGGCTCGCCCTTTCAAGAATTTTTTGATGAGTTTTTTGATGAGAATGGCCCGCAAGGAAATGGCGAAAACAAAGACAAACCGGGCCGTTCGGAGCAAATAAGTTCGCTCGGTTCCGGCTTTATCATAGATGCTGAAGAAGGCATCGTGCTGACGAATAACCACGTGATTGCAGACGCTGATGAAATCAAAGTGAATTTCAATGATGGTACCGCGCTTGATGCCACAATCGTTGGCCGCGATATAAAAACAGATATTGCTGTTTTGAAAGTGGATCCAAAAAAACATAAAATGAAGGCTGTTCCACTTGGCGACTCCACAAAATCGCGCATTGGCGATTGGGTTATGGCGATTGGCAACCCGTTTGGGCTTGGCGGCACTGTGACGGTTGGCATTATCTCTGCGCAGAACCGCAACATTAATTCGGGGCCTTATGACAGGTTTATCCAAACAGATGCTGCAATCAATCGTGGTAACTCTGGTGGCCCGCTGTTTAATGCGGCAGGTGAAGTGATTGGCATTAATACCGCGATTATCTCGCCCTCCGGCGGTTCAATCGGTATCGGTTTTTCAATCCCGTCTGATTTGGTGAAATCGGTTGTGAGCCAACTTCGTGAATTTGGTGAAACCCGGCGCGGCTATTTGGGTGTACGCATCCAGCCGGTCACCGACGATATTGCCGAAAGCCTTGGCATGAAAGACAGCAAGGGCGTGCTGATTTCCGGTGTCATTGATGGCGGGCCGGTGGCCGATGGCACATTGCAATCCGGCGATGTGATTTTGAAATTTGACGGCAAGATTGTCGATGAGCCGCGCGCACTTTCAGGTGCGGTTGCAGAAAGCCCGGTTGGCAAAGCGGTTGATGTGATTATTTTGCGCAAAGGCAAAGAGCAAACCGTGAAGGTAACTCTTGGACGTCTCGAAGATGGCGAAGCACAAATGGAAGCCAGTGCCAAGCCGGATAAGCCTGCTGTTGAAACGCCAAAAGCCACTGAGGTTTTGGGTATGACGCTTGCCGAAATATCACCGGAATTGCGCGAGAAATATCAGGTTGCCGCAGACCTTAAAGGCGTTGTGGTCACTGAAGTTAAGGCGGGTTCGCTTGCGGCAGGCAAGGGCCTCAAAGCTGGTGATGTGATTACCGAGGTTGCGCAAGAAGCCGTTGAAAAACCTGATAAAATTGTTGAACTGATAGATGGGCTCAAGACAAGCGGGCGCAAAAACGCTCTGCTGATGGTGGCTTCAAACACTGGTGAATTGCGGTTTGTCACAATCCGGATGGATTGATTATAGGGCTGTAAATTCTCTGCGTGTGTAGCCTTGGACATAGAGCAAAGCTGTCAAATCCGCGTGGTTGATGCGGATTTGTGCTTCTGCAGCAACTGATGGTTTGGCGTGCAGTGCAACACCGGTGCCTGCACGTTTGATCATGCCGAGATCATTTGCACCATCGCCGACGGCGATCACATCAGTGGTCATGATGCCAAGTTCGGCGCAATAAAATTCCAAAGCCTCGACTTTGGCTTGCATGCCTAAAATTGGTTCGGCAACAGTTCCCGTTAAAAGGCCATTTTTTGTTTCCAAAATATTTGCGCGGTTTGCGTCGAATCCAAGCATTGCAGCAATCGGGCCGGTGAACGACGTAAATCCGCCGGATACCAGCGCACAAAAAGCGCCGTATTTTTGCATGGTTGCAATCAGCGTTTTACCGCCCGGCATCAAGGTAATGCGTTCGGCTATAACACTTTGAACAATATCAGCCGGCAACCCCTTCAGTAGAGCGACGCGCTCACGCAAGGCGGGTTCAAACGTGATTTCGCCATTCATAGCACGTCGGGTTATGGCGGATACGTGGTCTTTTACGCCTGCCATATCGGCCAGTTCGTCGATGCATTCCTGTTCGATCATGGTGGAATCCATGTCGGCAATAAGC
>JANMFT010000018.1:0-7400 GCA_031374255.1 Limoniibacter sp.
CAGTTGGTTGTTTCCGGTCGGGTCCATGCCGCGAATGCCTTGCGCTGCATCGCCGTCGGCTATTGCGCCAATTTCAAGCGGGTGCAGGCCAACAAAATCACCGATCTGCTCAAATGTCAGCGCAGTATTATCAACCAGCCACACGGCGGTGGCTTTTGGCATTAAAGGCAGTGTCATCAAAGTTGCTCCTCACGAGGCCTGCATATTCGGCATTTTGAAAATCCCTTTAGACAATGGTTTTCGCTCGCCCGCTTTCCCGAAGCGGACGGTGGCAAGCCACCGGAATGAAGGGAAGAGCTGCTGCATTAGCGCGAAACGGGGCATGCGGCAAGGGGAAAGGAAGTGGAAGCGCCGAAAGCTAGGGTCCTGACCCTAGGTTTCAACCGATGGGAGGTCTGTCGAACCTTGTCACAGAAAATTCATCGAACTGTCACATCGGTGACGTCGCTCAAGGTCAAATCCCTCATGACCCGTTATTTTGCATAACGTTGAGAGAAGGCATTGAAGATGACACGTATTTTGACCGCTGGCGTTGCTTTGGCTGCGCTTTTGACATCCCCCGCTTTTGCGGAATCGGTATTTAACCGGATTGCCTCTTTTCCAGTTCCGGCAAATATGCCTGCCGGAGCCGACATTAAAACCGAATCTTCGGCAGAGATCATTGCCGCCACTGAAGATGGCATGATGCTGGCTTATACCGACAGTCCAATGGGCGGCATCGGCCTCATCGATATATCCGATGCGACAGCACCTAAAGCCGGTGGCTTCATTAAACTTGACGGCGAACCAACCTCGCTCATCATTCAAAATGGCAAGGCCATTGTAGGCGTGAATACATCGGCAAGCCGCGCCAAGCCCAATGGCAAACTAGTTATTGTCGATATGGCATCCAAAAAGGTCGAGCAAAGCTGTGAACTGGGCGGCCAGCCGGACAGTGTTGCACTATCTCCCGATGGCAGTTTTGTTGCGGTGGCCATTGAGAACGAGCGTGACGAAGAGGTCAATGACGGTAAGCTGCCGCAATTGCCGGCAGGCTATGTTGTGACGTTGAGCGTCAAAGCCGGTGTGGTTGATTGCGCCACGCGCAAGGACATCATGCTTACGGGACTTGCAGCTACCGGCGGCGATGACCCTGAGGCAGAATTTGTCGATATCAACTCTAATGGCGAAATTGCCGTTACGCTGCAAGAAAACAACCATATTGCCATTATCGACAGCAAAACCGGCGCTGTGACCGGCCATTTTTCGGCTGGCTCTGTTGATCTCAAAGGCATTGATACCAAGCGCGACGGTATTTTGAATTTTACCGGCGAAAAACTTGGTGTTCCGCGTGAACCGGATTCAGTGAAATGGCTGGATAATGATCGCCTTTTGATTGCCAACGAGGGCGATTATGAAGGCGGGTCGCGTGGCTTCACGATCATGTCGAGAACCGGAGATGTGGTTTATGAAAACGGCGCAGGCTTTGAACACGAAGCCATTCGCACCGGCCACTATCCGGAAGGGCGCTCCGGTTCAAAAGGCATTGAACCCGAAGGTTTGGCTGCCGCTACTTTTGGCGCGGCAAAACTCGTATTCGTTTTGGCTGAACGCGCCTCGGTAATTGGCGTCTATGAGGACAAAGGCGCTGACATGGCTTTCAGGCAATTATTGCCGACCGGTCTTGGGCCAGAAGGCGCGGTTGCGATACCCTCGCGCAATTTGCTGGCTGTCGCCAACGAAGTTGATCTTGGAGAAGATGGCGGTGTGCGCAGCCATGTGACGCTTTATCAGTATGGCGAAGGGGTGGCGCAATATCCCACCGTCATATCCAACGATGTTGATGGTGCGCCATTGGGTTGGGGTGCTTTGTCGGGTTTGACTGCGGATGCGGAAAAGCCGGGTATTCTTTATGCGGTGAGCGACTCCGTTTATGCTGCCATGCCGGCAATTTACACCATTGATGCCAATCAAACACCGGCGCAAATCACCAGCCGCCTGATTGTAACGCGGGGCGGCGACAATGCCCAATTGCTCGATATTGAAGGTTTGGTTTCTGATGGCGATGGCGGCTATTGGCTGGCGTCTGAAGGCCGGTCTGACCGCTTGATCCCTCATGCGCTGTACCGTGTTGACGCAAAAGGTGAAATCAAAGAATCGATCGCTTTTCCCGAGGATTTGCTGCGTCAAGAAATACGTTTTGGGGCTGAAGGCATTACGAAGGTAGGCGATACACTTTGGGTGGCCATCCAGCGCGAATGGAAAGACGACCCTGAGGGTCAAGTGAAACTTTTAGCTTATAACACCAAAGAAAAAGAGTGGGGCGCGGTGCGTTACCCGCTTGAAGCCAAAGGCGAAGGTTGGTTGGGCCTGTCAGAAATTACGCTCCATGGCGAGCATGTTTATATCATAGAGCGCGACAACCAGATCGGCGATGCTGCCAAAACCAAAAAACTGTACCGCGTGGCAGTAACCGAATTGGTGCCAGCCAAACTCGGCGGTGACTTGCCCGTGGTTACCAAAACCGAAGTGATGGATTTCATGCCGCAACTGAAATCTTTGGGCGGCTATGTGACTGAAAAGGTTGAAGGCTTTGCTGTTGATAGTGCAGGTGGTGCCTTTGCAGTGACGGATAATGACGGTGTCGCGGATTCCAATGGCGAAACAGTATTTATGCGCCTTGGCAAACTCGAAACCAACTAAACGGTTAAAACAAATTCACAATCGAGTTGATGGCGCGGGACTAACGCTGCGCCATCTTTCCGGCGGTTTACCCCACCTTCAGCACCATTTTACCGACCACCTCACCGGCTTCCATGCGCGTATGCGCTTTCCGCGCATCATTTAAATCAAACATCTCATCCATAAGCGGTTTGATTGTGCCTGCCTCAATCAGCGGCCAAACAAGGCTTCTCAATTGGCGTGCGATTTCAGCTTTGGCGGCCTCGCTTTGCGGGCGCAGCGTCGAGCCGGTATGGATGAGGCGTTTGCCCATGATCACGCGCAAATCGATTTGTGTTTCTGGGCCATTCAGCGTGGCGATTTGCACGATGCGGCCATCGATAGCGGCGCATTTGTGGTTGCGCGGTGTGTAATCACCACCGACCATATCAAGGATCACGTCCGCGCCATGGCCGTTGGTGACGTTTTTTACCTCTTCCACAAAGTCTTGGGTCTTATGATTAATCGCGTAATCTGCACCAAGTGCGATACAAGCCTCACAGCGCACGTCTGATCCGGCAGTGACAATCACCGTTGCGCCAAAGGCTTTGCCAAGCATAATGGCGGTTGTGCCAATGCCTGATGCGCCGCCATGGATGAGCACTGTTTCACCGGCTTTGAGTTTGCCGCGCATGAAGACATTGCTCCACACCGTGAAAAACGTTTCGGGTAGTGCAGCGGCCTCGCGCATGGAAAGCCCGTGCGGAACCGGCAAAATTTGGCCCTCCGGCACAGCGACAAAGTCAGCGTAACCGCCGCCCGGTGTGAGTGCGCACACAATGTCGCCAATGGCCCAACGCGTAACCACCGCACCAACCGCGATAACTTCACCTGACACCTCAAGCCCCGGCAAATCCGATGCGCCCGGTGGAGGTGGATAGGCCCCGGCGCGTTGCAAACAATCGGGTCTATTTACGCCCGCATAGGCAATTTTGATCAAAACCTCATGTGGTTTAACTTCTGGTAAAGGCCGCGTGACGGGAACCAGAACCTCCGGTCCGCCGGGCTTACTGATTTCCACAGCCCGCATTGTTTTGGGTAGGTTTGCCATAGCCAGATTACTCCAGTGAAATCTTGATAGAAATCATCTTAGTTTGGCGTATCATGGGTTCTGGTCCCGTGGGAGACGAAATTATGCTTGACGATGAAAACGCGCCAAAACCCAAAGCTGTGTTTGTGCCCGGCCAAGATGTGTCATTGATGTCGATTGCCGACCTTACCGACACCATTACAGCGCTGAAGGACGAGATCATTCGCCTTGAAGCTGCCATTAAAGATAAGCAAGGCACACGGGCCTCCGCCGAATCGCTGTTTAAGTTTTAAGTCAAGTTTCCAAAAATGGTTCTCTCACGTTTTTTTCCGATTTTTGCGCTACTGCGCGGCACAGGCTTTTTGCTTATTGCCAATGGCTTGCTCGGTATTGTGCTGCCGGTGCGCGGTGCGGCGGAAGGGTTTTCGACGCTATCACTTGGCCTTCTCGGCACAGCATGGGCGGCAGGATTTGTCACCGCCTGTTTGATGGCGCCGAAACTGGTGCGCAATGTGGGTCATGTGCGGGCGTTCTCATCGTTTTGCGCGGTTCTGGCAATTGTTTCGCTGCTGTTCGGGCTGATTGTTGATGTGCGGGTGTGGATAGCACTTCGCTTTGTGTCAGGTTTCGCCATTGCCGGCGCGTTTATGGTGGTTGAAAGCTGGCTCAATGAAAAATCTGACAATGATAATCGCGGCACGGTTTTCGCAGTATATCAGATGGTTTGTTATGGCGGGCTGACATTGGGCCAAATGATTTTGCCGTTTGCCGAAGTCAAAGATGAAACCTTGTTTATGATCACCGGCATTTTGATGTGTCTGGCACTGATGCCAACCGCAATGTCGACCGCTGAAACCCCGCGGCCATTGGCTGAAACCAAACTTGATTTGAAAGCGCTGTACGCCAACTCACCGGTCGCCTGTATCGGTATATTTCTGATTGGCGGGGCCAATGGCGCTTGGGGCACGCTCGGGCCGGTTTATGGTGCGGAAATAGGACTTTCGACGTGGTCGATTGCAACCATGATGAGCATCACGGTGCTGATGGGTGCGCTGACGCAATTGCCGGCAGGCCGCATCTCTGACCGGATGGACCGGCGTTTTGTGCTGGCGGGTGCGTCGGGGCTTTGTGCGCTGGTCAGTCTGGCAATATTCATTGTCAAACCGGTCGATAGCAACGCCATTATGATCGCAACCGGCCTCTACGGTGGGCTCGCTTATACGCTCTATTCGATTGCCTCGGCCCACGCCAATGATCATGCCAAGGACGGTAATTTCATTGCGATTTCTGGCGGAATGCTGCTGCTTTACGGCGTTGGGACAATGGTTGGGCCATTGGTGGCGTCAGCCTTGATGCAGCAATTTGGCGGCGCGGCGATATTTCTGGCAACGTTTGGTTTTCAGGGATTGGTGGTTGCCGTTGTGCTTTGGCGCATTTCAGCTAGAGCCGCACCCATCACGAAATCGATTTTCCGCTGGACACCTTGGGAGCGTTCTATGACGCCGCAAACCATTCAGCTGGATCCAAGAGCGGCTGAATAAAAGCGGCTAAATAAACGAAAAAGCCACCTCATTCAGGGCGGCTTTCTCAATTTGAATGACATTTAATGTCTGAAATTCAGTGGCGGGTTGCGCTCTTCATGCGCTCAATCTCGTCTTTGAGCAGGAGCTTTCGTCGTTTCAGCGTCGCCAGTTCAAGTGGGTCATGTGAGGGGTGATTTTTGGTTTCCGTGATCTTTTTTTCAAGTTCGCTGTGCTTGCGGCTTAGTTCAACAATATGAGACTCAACAGACATGAAGAAGCTCCTCTCTTCGGTTGGTTCAAATAATCATCTACAAACGGAACACTTTTCTGGCGAAAACAATTTTTTGGACCCACTTTCCCTTTCGTCAGAATCAAATGGTCTCACGCAAATGACTTTGTGTCGAGTGTATGACAGTCTTACAGCGCTCAAATTTTATTGCATCGTTACCTGTTTCTTTATGCGGAAGTTTTTGTGAAGTTGGCCTCAACCCCATAAACATTCGCGAATTTATCTGTTATTGGGTCTCAGGGGCAACGATTGGATCGTCTATGGTTGATCAACAGGATTCAGCAGACCAGCGTTTGGCTTTGGCGCGATTGAAGCAGGAGCACGCCGATTTTGATGCAGCCATTAACGCCATGGAGGCAATGGCCTGCGATAAATTACAAATTCAACGGATGAAGAAGAAAAAACTCGCGATCAAAGATATGATTGTGCGCCTGTCAGCTGATTTGCTGCCGGATATTATTGCCTGATGGATATTTCACCTCCCGTCGCCATTATCATGGGTAGCCAATCTGATTGGGCGGTAATGCGGTTTGCCGCTGAAACGCTGGAAGCGCTTGACATTGATTACGAGGCACGGATTGTATCGGCCCATCGCACACCCGACCGCATGGTGGCGTTTGCCAAGGGTGCGCGTGACCAGGGTTTTAAGATCATCATTGCCGGCGCTGGTGGTGCGGCGCATTTGCCGGGCATGGTGGCTGCATTAACGCCCCTGCCGGTGCTGGGTGTGCCGGTTGAATCCAAAGCTCTGTCCGGCAAGGATTCGCTTTTATCCATCGTGCAAATGCCGGGCGGTATACCCGTTGGCACACTGGCGATTGGCAAACCCGGCGCAATCAATGCCGCGCTTTTGGCGGCTGCGGTTTTGGCTTTGTCAGATATTGAGCTTGCCGAACGCCTTGACCAATGGCGCGCCAACCAGACGGCGTCCGTTGCTGATTTCCCGAAAGACGAGTGAGTTGAGCGAATCTATAGCTTTAAAACCCGGTGACTGGATCGGCATTCTCGGCGGCGGGCAATTGGCGCGTATGCTTGCCATAGCGGCAGCGCGGCTGGGCTTTAAAACCATTATCCTTGATCCGGACCCATCCTGTCCTGCATCGATTATGGCAAACGACCACATAATCGCCGCCTATGATGATGTGGAGTCTCTTGAGGCATTATCGCGCCGTGTTTCTGTGATCACCTATGAGTTTGAAAACGTGCCGTGCGGCGCGATTGATCATGCCGATCTGGACTGCGATGTTGAGCCGGGGACTCAGGCGCTGGCGATTGCGCAGAACCGCATTTTGGAAAAAGATTTCTTCAACTCAATTGGTATTCCAACTGCGCCTTATCGCGCCGTTGAAACGCTGGACGATCTTGAAGCGGCCTTTGCGGAGATTGGCCCCGGTATTTTGAAAACCTGTACGTTAGGTTACGACGGTAAAGGCCAAGCGCAGATTACAAGCGCCATGGATTGCATTACAGGCTTTGCCGCGATGAAAAACGCGTCCGCAATCTATGAGGGTTTCATAGCGTTTGAACGCGAAGTGTCGGTGATTGCCGCCCGGTTTCAAGATGGTTCATTTGTTGCCTTTGACCTGCCCGAGAATGTCCACAAAGGTGGGATATTGCGCACTTCGACTGTTCCCGCAAATATTTCTAAAAGTACTGCCCAACATGCAAAGGCTCATGCGCAAACGCTGCTGTCAGCGCTTGGCTATGTCGGCGTTGCGGGCGTTGAGTTTTTTGTGATGGCCGATGGTTCATTGATCGCAAATGAGTTTGCGCCGCGCGTGCATAATTCTGGCCATTGGACGGAGGCGGCCTGCGCCATCTCACAATTTGAGCAGCATATCCGCGCGATCGCCGGTTT
>JANMFT010000064.1:0-3687 GCA_031374255.1 Limoniibacter sp.
GCCATTTTTGCGCTGCGCCAATTTTAAATGCGTTAAGCCGCGCAGCATATAACGGCTTCACATCACGGCTCCAATTTGCCACGGCACAAACTCATTATCGCCAAGGCCAAGTGCCTCCGATTTTGATTTTTGGCCGGAAGCGACTGCAATCATCATGTCTAAAATTTCGACGCCTTTGGCCTCGATGGATATACCCTCGTCGATGATGTCGCCGCAGTTCAAATCCATATCTTCATCCAACATTCGAAACATGGGTGAGTTGGTAGCAATTTTGATGGTAGGTGCTGGCTTGGAACCAAACGCCGAACCGCGCCCCGTGGTGAACACCACAAGCTGCGCGCCGGATGCAATCTGGCCAGTGGCTGACACCGGGTCGTATCCCGGCGAGTCCATGAACACGAAGCCGCGCTGTTTGACGCGTTCGGCGTAGAGCAGCACATCTGCCAAAGCCAGTGTGCCGCCTTTTGCCGCTGCGCCGAGGGATTTTTCAAGAATGGTGGTCAAGCCACCCGCTTTGTTGCCGGGGGAGGGGTTGTTGTCCATCGCGCCATTATTGATGGCGGTATAATTTTCCCACCAGTGGATGCGGTCGATCAGTTTTTGCCCGACTTCTTGGCTGGCCGCGCGGCGAACGAGTAGTTGCTCCGCGCCATAGATTTCCGGTGTTTCAGACAAAAGCGCCGTGCCGCCTTGGCGCACCAGCAAGTCGGTTGCTGCGCCCAACGCCGGGTTGGCGGTGATGCCAGAAAATCCGTCTGAACCGCCGCATTGCAGGCCGACGATAAGCTCTGAAATTGAAATCGGTTCACGCGTCGCTTTGTTTACTTCTGGCAGCATGGCCGTGATGGCAGCCACGCCTGCTTCAATCGTTTTGCGGGTGCCGCCGGTTTCTTGAATGGTGAGGCCGTGAAAGCGCTCATTACCGGATGCGCCGAACATTTCTTTCATCCGCCCGATTTGCATCACTTCACAACCAAGGCCGATGAAGATTGTCGCGCCGACATTGGGGTGCGTGGCATAGCCCCAGAGCACGCGCTGCAGGGCTTCATAGCCTTCGCCCGATGAAGCCATGCCGCAGCCGGTGCCGTGGGCGAGAGCAATGACGCCGTCGATATTCGGGTATGCGTCGAGCACGCCTGAATTATTCACGCGGTCGGCAATGTGGCGGATGACAGTGGCTGAGCAGTTGACCGTTGCACAAAGCGCTATGAAGTTTCTGGTCCCCGCGCTCATTCCATTTTTTGCATCGGCCCGGCGATAACCCATGAAGGTTCGGCGCTGGTTTTCGGGCACCAGTTCAACCGGCACATAATCCGCACCGATATCATATGTCTGGTCGTGCGCGCCGAATGCGCAGTTGTGGCTGTGAATATGTGCACCCAATGCAATTGATTGTGTAGCATAGCCGATGATTTGGCCGAATTTCAAAATCGCAGCTCCAACGGCCATGTCTTCGGTTGCAATTTTATGGCCAAGTGGAATGTGGGTTAACAGCGGTGTGCCTTCACCCAGAGGTTGTGCGTTTTTTGGAAACGGCTTGGTCGTGACCACCAGATTATCGGCTGCGTGCAGACGCAAAATGCCGGTTCGCGCGGTTTGTACATCCATTGCAACCTCCCAAAAATATTTAAGTCCATTGCCTGAAAGGCACTCGACCTGTCTTGAAGTGAACTTGTTTAATCGACAATGTCAAATCATCAAAAATAGAGATATTCGAATGCCCCACTCTCTCAAAATTGCTTTTATTGGCGCAGGCTCCACCGTGTTCACCAAAAACATTGCAGGCGATATTTTGCAGCGCCCGGCGCTGGCTAATGCGCATTTGGCTTTGATGGATATTGACCCGCAGCGGCTCGAAGAAAGTGAAATTGTGGTCAGTAAAATGGCCAAAACACTTGGTGTTAAGGCCAAGGTAACAACCACGCTGAACCAGCGCCAAGCGCTAGATGGCGCAGATTTCGTAGTCGTGTCGTTCCAGATCGGTGGCTATGAGCCATGCACGGTGACTGATTTTGAAGTGCCGAAAAAATATGGTTTACGCCACACAATTGCCGACACTTTGGGCGTCGGCGGCATCATGCGCGGGCTGCGCACTGTGTCGCATTTGTGGTCGATTTGCGAAGATATGCTGCAGGTCTGCCCAAACGCGATCATGCTGCAATATGTCAACCCGATGGCGATTAACACTTGGGCGATTGCGGAGAAATACCCTGCGATCCGCCAAGTCGGTTTGTGCCATTCGGTGCAGGGCACAGCTGAAGAATTGGCGCGTGACCTTGATTTGCCGATTGGTGATATTCGGTACCGCGCCGGTGGCATCAACCACATGGCGTTTTATTTGAATTTTGAGCATCGCCAGCAAGACGGCTCTCATGTCGATCTTTATCCTGCTTTGAAGCGCGGTTATCGCGAGGGGCGTTTCCCGAAACCATCAAGCTGGAACCCGCGCTGCCCCAATAAAGTGCGCTATGAAATGCTGATGCAGCTTGGCTATTTTGTGACTGAAAGCTCGGAGCATTTTGCGGAGTATACGCCCTATTTTATCAAGCGCGACCGGCCGGATTTGATTGAGCGATTTGGTATTCCGCTTGATGAATATCCGAAACGCTGCATCGAACAAGTCGCGCGCTGGAAAGGCGTAGCCGATGAATACCGGAAGGCCGACAATATTGAAGTTGAGGCGAGCCATGAATATGCCTCGCAGATTATCAACTCGGTTGTCACCGGCGAGCCTTCGGTGATTTACTGCAATGTGGCAAACCATGGCTTTATCCCGCAATTGCCGCAGGGCTGTGCCGTTGAAGTGCCGACTTTGGTGGATGCCAACGGCTTGCAGCCGACGGTGGTCGCAAACATCCCGCCGCAATTGATCGCCTTGATGCGCACCAATATTAACGTTCAGGAATTGACTGTAGCGGCACTGATGAAGGAAGACCGCGAGCATATTTATCATGCAGCGATGCTTGACCCGCACACGGCAGCCGAGCTTGACTTGGATCAAATCCGCGGCGTTGTCGATGATTTGCTGAACGCGCACGGCCAGTGGTTGCCGGAGTGGGCGCGCAGGGCAGGCCAGCGGATTGCGGCGGAATGATCCCCGATAATATTGCGGACATTATCACTTCGCAACTCACCGACCCATTTCGCATCGGCCTGATAGCCGCGTTGATCTACACCACACTCCGCAATTTGGCAGTGACGGGGTGGCTGGTGCCATTGGCGGCAGGGATCGTATTTGTCGCGTTTATTATAGCCGTTACCATGCCGAACAACGGGCAAAGCCAAGCTGTTATTATCTCAGCTGGCGTAATTTCAAACGCGATTATTGCGGGCGTTATGTTCGCCGCGTTTTTTATCTGGCGGCGGTTTTCAAAATAAAACGCCCCCGGTTTGTGGCCGGGGGCGTATTTCATTTCAGATTTTCTAGGCAGATTTAGCGTTTTGCGCTGTCGTCTGCGAAGATATCTTTCTTGTGCGTGCCGCCCGGCACAAAGAGCAGACCGATTACAACCGTCATCAGCGCAATTACAATGGCATACCAAAGGCCAGCATAGATGTTGCCGGTTTGGGCTGAGATTGCGAAGGCTGTTGCCGGCATCAAGCCACCGAACCAGCCATTACCGACATGGTATGGCAGTGACAGGCCGGAGTAGCGAATGCGGGTCGGGAACAGCTCAACCAACATTG
>JANMFT010000073.1:0-7434 GCA_031374255.1 Limoniibacter sp.
ATCAAAAAATTTGTTGCTCTGCAAGACCAGATGGATTGCATTTACTGCGTCGTCGATTTGCACGCCATCACGCTGCCGCAAGACCCTAAAGAATTGATGGCGTCCACCCGTGCCGTAACCGCTGCTTTTTTGGCTTCCGGCATCGACCCGACTAAGCACATTGTCTTTAACCAAAGCCAAGTGCACCAGCATTCTGAATTGGCGTGGGTGTTTAATTGCATTGCCCGCCTTGGCTGGCTCAATAAAATGACGCAGTTCAAAGACAAGGCCGGCAAAGACCGCGAGCAGGCGTCCGTCGGCCTTTATGCCTACCCCAATTTGATGGCAGCTGACATGATGATCTACCGCGCCACCCACGTGCCGGTTGGCGATGATCAAAAGCAGCATGTCGAGTTAACCCGCGACATTGCGCAGAAGTTCAACAATGATTTTTCAGCGCGTATCGCAGAGCTGGGCGTCGGCATCGAAACCATGGTCGGCAAAGAAAAAGTCAACGCGTTTTTTCCTTTGATCGAACCCATCATTGGCGGGCCTGCTGCACGCGTGATGAGCTTACGCGATGGCACCAAAAAAATGTCAAAATCAGATCCGTCTGATATGAGCCGGATCAACCTCACTGACGACGCCGAGACCATCACCAAGAAAATCCGCAAAGCTGTGTCTGACCCGTTGCCGCTACCGGAAAATGTCGAAGGACTTAAAGACCGTGCGGAAGCCGATAATCTCGTTGGGCTATATGCGGCTTTAAACGACACCACTAAGGACGCGGTTTTAGCTGACTTTGGTGGCAAAAACTTCTCGGAGTTTAAGCCAGCTCTGGCGGAATTAGCGGTTACCAAACTCGCGCCGATCGCCTCAGAAATGCGGCGGATCACTGCTGATCCATCCTATGTTGATGGCGTATTGCGTGATGGCGCGGCTAAAGCCTCGGTTATCGCTGAGGCCACCATGAAAGACGTCCGCCAGATTGTGGGTTTGTTGGGTTAAAGCTTTGTGGGTGGGGGTAAACCGCAAGCGCGATGTTTGTAATCTTACGTAAAAAAATAATTTAATATTTTTGAAACTTATCGCGCTGCGCCCGCGTTCCTGTCCTGACCACAGCAAGAAGCTGGTCTTCAACAGGAGAAGAAATCCATGAAACGTTCCCTCATTGCCCTCGCGCTCAGCGCGTCATTTGCTTTCACAGCCTTTGCTGCTGAAAACCCAATGGTCGGCGGCGCTGCCATGTTCGCTGAAAAGAACATTATTGAAAATGCCGTGAATTCAAAAGACCATACAACACTCGTTGCAGCCGTAACAGCTGCCGGTCTTGTTGAAACACTGTCTGGCAAAGGCCCGTTCACTGTTTTTGCGCCAACCAATGATGCATTTGCAGCTTTGCCAGCCGGCACAGTTGAAACATTGCTGAAGCCTGAAAACAAAGACATGTTGACCAAAATCTTGACCTGCCATGTGGTTGGTGCTGACGCAATGTCAGATGCGATCACCAAAATGGTGGCCGATGACGGTGGCAAACATGTGATCAAAACCGTTGGTGGCTGCGAATTCACAGCCATGACCAAAGATGGCAAGATCATGATTGAAGACGGTCAGGGCGGCGTTGCCACAGTAACAATCGCCGATGTGAAACAGTCAAATGGCGTGATCCACGTGATCGACAAAGTTTTGTTGCCAGCCAAATAAGGCTTCAATTTAAACAATAACGCAGCTTAGTTTTCCCTCAGGACTTTGCTGCACCGCCCGGTCATGGCTTTGCTTGGCCGGGCGGTTCTATTTCTAAACACAAATCAACCGGAGTTACGCTCATGAACCGCCGTGTTTTTTTCACTTCCGCCCTTGTCGGCGTTGCCGTTGTTGCCATCGCACCAAGCTTAATCGGAAGATTGCGTTCATCAACCGCTGCTGCAGGAAACACATCAGCCCAGCCCGTCTGGAACAATCTGACTGATGCTGACTGGAAGGCGCGGCTAACGCCAACGCAATATGCCGTATTGCGCGAAGAGCAAACGGAAGCACAGGAATCCAGCCCCCTTTTGAAGGAGAGCCGTAAAGGCACTTACGCCTGCGCCGGCTGTGAATTGCCTGCATTTTCGTCCGACGCCAAATTTGACAGCGGCACCGGCTGGCCGAGCTTCTTTGATGTGCTTCCCGGCGCCATTGGAACCAAGGAAGATAATTCTCTGTTTGCCACCCGCACCGAGGTGCATTGTTCACGCTGCGGCGGGCATTTTGGCCACTTATTTGATGACGGCCCAAAACCAACCGGTTTGCGCTATTGCTTGAATGGCGCGGCGCTGAGTTTCAAACCGCAAACGGCTTAAAGTTGAGAAATGCGGCGCTAAAGCCAAAAGAAATATTTGAATGCAATAAGTGTTTGTCTTGATGAATGGCTTTGTCATAAACTAACAAATGGCAAGCAACGTGTTTGCGGTTCGCTTTGATAAGGCACATTCAAGGCAGATGCCTAGATAATGCAGGGTCTTTAGTTTGGCAGAATTTATATCCGGCAAGTCTGAAGATATCGCTGGCCGCGACAGACGTATGGCTGCGATCAATAATATTTATACAACCGCCTATTTTGCCGGCTCAGCAATTATCGGCAGTCTGTCAGCTGTGTTGCTGGCTGTTGCGCTGGTGTGGGCGATTTTCCGGGTTTCGCTTGGGCATATTAAACTCCTGTCAAACACTCAGATGCGTGTGGTCGCTCTGGCGTTTATTGCTTATCCTTTGGCTGAATTTATTTCACTTATCGTCAATCAAAGGGGCTTGGATGGTTTAATCCAAATTGGCGGTGCCATACTCTTTGTGTCGATCCTGCCGGTTGCCTCACGCCTATCGCTGAGTTCACCTGGTAATATTGCTGCGTCAACTGCCAATGGAGCAATAGGGGCTAGTGTATTGCTGGTTGGCTATTGCCTTATTGAGCTTTTTCTCAGAGGGGCTGACAGGCCGGAAGCCGGTCTAGGCAATCCTAACGTTCTGGCTGTTTTTTCACTTTTTATATGCTGCTTATG
Source organism: Limoniibacter sp. (assembly GCA_031374255.1). GTDB lineage: Bacteria > Pseudomonadota > Alphaproteobacteria > Rhizobiales > Rhizobiaceae > JALOTE01. Next base: position 3,015 of record JANMFT010000073.1, read on the forward strand.
TCTCTCGCTGGTAACGATAGTCAGTCCGGATCAACGAAAGTGGGTCTATTTCGGTGCTTTTTGTGCCTTTAATGCATTAATGTTTAGTGGCAGCAGAGCTGTGTGGGGCACGGCTCCATTCGCATTGGTTTTAGCGGCATTGCCGCTGCGCGGCACTCAGCTAAAACTACAATACAACCGCACAACATTTTTTGCAGGCGCAATTGCTGTTTTGTTTTTGATTGTTGGCACGACAATTGTGTTTAACCGAATCGCAGCGACAATCGATAGTTTTCAGCAGGCCCATGTTGTTACAACTGATGTTTCAATTGCCCAACGGATTATTCTCTGGCGTGGTGGCATAGAACAATTCAAATCATCTTGGCTGTTTGGCTATGGCCCTGATAGCACACCGGAAATGATTACGGCACTTGGGGGAAATCCTGCATTGACCTTCACGCATTACCATAATTTTTTATTAAACGGCGCAATTAGAGGCGGAGTCATTGAAGTCATGGCCCTTATTGTGGTTTTCGCCTCGCTTATTTGGTTTGCTCTTCAGAAATCACGAAATCAAACGCAACGTGCAGGCCGTGCGTTGGTTGCCAGTACCGCACTCGCTGGCTTTCTGCCCGGTATGGCTGGCGTTTTGTTCACACATGATGTGGTTAATGCCATTTTTTTGTATTCAATTATCATTGGTTTGTGTCTGGGCATTGCGACAGCCAAAGACCCGCTGCCTGAGTTCTAGAGCGGGTCAGAAAACGCGTATTAGCGACTTCTAACATTTCAAACCTATTATAGCTTTTGGCTTGCAAAGCGCCCTTATAGCAAATCAGCAGCATGCGGCACTTCAAACACCGTATGAAAAATGCGGCCTTTAAACATTTTAATGAGTTCGCCGGTTTCAACACGGCTCAATTGGCGCACGTCGGATGATAGTGCCAGTTCCATGGCCGCCCGGTTCGGGTAGCTGATTTGCAGCACCATGGCATAATGCGGTTCTTCGCTGTCTGACTCAGTTTGGCGCAAAACGCGCACTTCCCCAGCACCGGGAAACTTCGTCCAGAGCGGCACAAGGCGTTCTTTTACAAATTCTGCAAAAGCATCATCGCAACCGGATTTGACCCGGCCTTCAAAAAAGGCACAGCGGATAAGCATGATATTGTCCTGATAAACTGGGCGTGGCCGCGACCTTTGACCGCGACCGCGCCCTGAAAAGCTAAAGCTTACATCTTGCCCCAAATCTTGGAGTAAGCGTCGCGGTAGCCGTTTTGCGGGTCAAACTGGTTGGAATCGCCTGAGGCTTTAAGGCCATCTTGTGTCACAAGAGCGGGCGCTGTGATGTAACCCGAACAGGCTTCACCGGCGATGGCGCGGTTGAGTTCATCAACCAATTGCCAGCCTTGCAAATTCAAGGGTTCTGCAACGGTTACGGTTTGGTATTCATTGGCGCGGATACGCTGGAACGCGGCTTCAGAACCGTCACCGGCAGAACCGTTTTTGGGAGCGCCGTCTCCGGCAATACCGGCGGCGGCGAGCGACGGGCCCATAAAGTCAAAGTACAAATCATTGATCGCCAATGAATGCGTCCAAGCTGCGCCATGCTTTTGCAAAAGCGTGGTTGTGAGCGCGCCCATACGGGTTGATGTTTCTGCAATTGGCGTATCGACCCATTCGAGAACCTTGCCGCCGCCAGCCTCAATGACTTCCTTCATTTTGGCAGCTTTAAATATGGCAATGGTATAAGTGGAGTCTGTGAAAATCACGACGCCGGGCTTACCGCCACCGTCTTTCAAAGCCCAATCGGCAGCTGTTTGTGAAACCGTCAAAGGCTCGGTTGAAACGTTGGCAAAAATGCCGCCCGCAATATCACACCCGACCTTTGGGCCGGAATGCCATGACACCATCGGGATTTTTGCAGAGGTTACGCCTTCAAGCGCAGCGCCCTGTTCAGCCGAATCAAAGCCGTTGATGACGATACCATCAGGTTTGAGTGTGAGTGCCTGTCCAACTGCGGCGGAACGGCCTTGGACTGAACCTGCGCCATCAAGCACGGTTACCTTCCAGCCGATTTTTTTGGCGGCCTCTTCAATACCGGTGGTGACACCGAGAATACCCCCGTTTTTCAAATCACCGGCTAGCACCACAATGGATTTGCCTTCTGCCGCCTTCGGACCCGCGGTTGGGCCGTCAAAACTTTGTGCTTGCGCGGCAAAGCTTGCGCCCGCCAGCATAGAGCCTGCGAGCAGGCATTTCAGGAAAGTTCGTTTCAGCATGGTTTCCTCCCGTTTGCTGTTTGACTGTCTAAAACTTTGTTATTTCTTGGCTGCGCCTTTTCGCCTTTGCGCATACCCGGCAATGCCAATCGCAACGATTAGCGTGACGCCGTTAAACATCGGCTCAACCCAAAACGAGCCGCCGAATTGTTGAATGCCTGAAATGCCGACTGCCAAAATGATGACACCGATCATGGTGCCCCACACATTAACGCGGCCGGGTTTGATAGTGGTTGAGCCAAGAAACGCGCCAACCAATGCAGGCAAAAGAAACTCCAATCCAACGCTAGCCTGCCCGATGCGGAGTTTTGACGCCAGCAAAACGCCTGCCAAGGCGGTTAAAACGCCTGACGCAACGAACGAACCAATGACATATTTGCGTACTGGAATGCCGTTAAGGGCAGCAGCTTTAGGGGAAGCACCAATGGCATAGAGATAGCGGCCAAGCGGTAAATATTCGTAGATTACCCACATCAAAACCGCGATGATGATCACGTAATAACCCGTAATCGGCAGACCAAACACCATGGTGGTGCTGAGGCCATAAAAATCCTTTGGCAGCACGCCCACCATCTGCCGGCCGCCGGTGTGCCAAAGCGCTAATGCATAAAGCACTGTACCGGTGCCAAGCGTGGCAATGAAGCTGTCGATCTTGGCAACCTCAACCAGCAGGCCGTTCAAAACGCCCATGATTGCGCCAAGCGAAAGCACAATAAGCACCGCAAAAATCCACGGGATGCCAAACAAGGTTTGCAGTGAAATCGCGAGGATGTGCCACAACACAATGCCGTAACCGACGGTCAGATCAATGCGGCCTGCCGACATCGGGATCATCACGCCGAGCGATAGCAGCATAATGATGGCTTTGTCGGAAATAATGGAACGCAGATTGAGGATGGTTGGGAATGTATCCGGCAGCAGCACTGAGAACAGCAAGATCAAAACAACGGTCAAAATCACCAGACCGTAAGTTGGCAGCCAACGCATCAGCTTTTGCGCCAATGACAAATTCTGCAACTCGCTGCGGGTAGGTTCTAAGGCGGTGGATTGGAGCGAGTTCATTACGCCGCCTCTGATGCTGAAGCTGCGTGGATCAGCGATTGTGTGGTCAAATTATTCTGGTCGATTTCAGCCACGATGCGTCCGCGTGAAAACACCAAAGCGCGGTGGCAAATATGGGCGACTTCCTCGAAATCAGTGGACACGATTATCACGGTCAAGCCGCTTTCAAGCGCGCGGTCAATCAACCGGTAAATCTCATATTTTGCGCCAACATCAACACCGGCCGTCGGGTCTTCGGCGATAAGCAGTTTGCGCGCCGTGGCAAGCCAACGCCCGACAACGACTTTTTGTTGGTTGCCGCCCGAAAGCGCTTCAACCGCGAGCGACGGGTCATTCGGGCGAAGACCGACTTCATCGCCGATTGCTGATGCTAGGTTTGCTTCCGCGCGCGGCGATAAAACCGACATCAGAGTGCGGCCGATGGCGAGCGGGTTGAAAAACATGTTTTCGCGGATAGAAAGCGACAGCGCCACACTTTCCTCTGTACGGTCACGTGCGACCAAGCCAATGCCTTGCGCCAAGGCGATTTCAGTGGATGATAAATCGAGCGTTTTGCCTTCAAGCACAGCGGAACCTGTGCTGGCTTGCGCCCCAAACAACGCCCGGCCAATCGCCTCTTGCCCTGCACCTCGCAATCCCACCAAGCCAAGCACTTCGCCCTTGGTGGCGCTTAAATTCACCGGCCCTGCCCCAAAGGTTTCAAAGTTCGAGACTTTAAGTGTTTCGCCTCCAGCAGACCGCTTGGCGCGGACGTAAAGGTCTTTCACATCGCGCCCGACAATCAAATTGACAAGCTCGGCAGGCGTGGTTTGGCTGACGTAGCGTTCACCCACCAATTGCCCGTCGCGTAGCACGGCAACGCGGTCTGCCAGTTTGAATATTTCGTCCAGACGATGCGAGACATAGATCATGCCTACGCCTTTGTTGCGCAAATCGCGCAGCACGCCAAACATGCGTTCAACTTCATCGGCGGGCAGGCTCGCTGTCGGCTCATCCAGAACCAGAACATCGGCCTCAACCGCAAGCGCGCGCGCGATCGCCACAAGCGATTTCTCGGTGCGGCTCAAATCATGGACGCGGCGCGTTGGATCAAAATCACA
>JANMFT010000085.1:0-5470 GCA_031374255.1 Limoniibacter sp.
CCGATTGCGTTTGATACCGGCCCTGGCAACGCACTGATCGATGATGAGATGCGGCTGCGCTTCGGGCAAGATTATGACGAAGACGGACGCATCGGCGGTAAGGGGCAGGTCAACCAATCGGTGCTGAGCGTTCTCATGGCACACCCGTATTTCAAAGCGGTTTTGCCAAAATCACTCGACCGTAATTCGTTTTTGCGCGAACCCGTTGCTGCTTTGGCGAATGAAGAGGCCATTGCCACGCTGACTGCTTTTACTGCTGAATCATTACGCGCGGCGCAGAAACTTCTGCCCAAGCCGCCCAAACTCTGGGTCATTGCGGGTGGCGGTGCACTCAATCCGACTTTGCTTGCCATGATTTCCAACCGCGTTTCGGCTAAGGTCGTCATCGCTGATGATATCGGCTGGCCGGCCCAGTTGATGGAAGCGCAGGCTTGGGCTTACCTCGCCGTGCGCAGTTTGATGGGTTTGCCACTGACATTCCCGACAACGACAGGCGTGCGAGAACCGCTGACAGGCGGTGTTGTTGCTGGCAACAAGTCATAAGTATTAAATTATATTTCAAAACAGGCCAAACAAAATGATACGCATCAAACAATTGTCATTCGTTGAAAAACGGGGATTAGGTGGTATAAAGGTAGCTGACTACATAATCGGCGGACGCACTCTTCACGAAATTTTTAAAGGCGCAAATGGTGTGTCTCCTTTTGGCTGGGTATCAATTAGCTCTCAAATTGAAATGATCGACTGTCTTATTTTACATAGACGATCACCATTGCCCTCGCGCTTAGTTCCTTTGCTCGTTTGTGAAGAATGTGGTGACCTTGGGTGTGGTGCTTTTTGTGCGCGTGTAACCGAAAATGATGGTTTGGTGCATTGGACTGACTTTGCATCTGCAAATGATTATGAAACAAAAACTTATTCAGTCACCGGCCCATCTCGAATTTCGTTCAAAGCTGATGAATACCGAGCAACCTTGCTTTCTGTTCTCGAAAATCGAAAACCAATTTAACGGTTTCATTCACGAAAGCGTCATCTCTGAAACTTGAGTGATCGCTGCGCCGTTTCTCTCCTGTCACTCAATCACGGGGCAGGGAGCCTTCCAAAATGACCAATCTTCGTAAAATTCTTCTGACCAGCATGTCAGCCATTATCGCAACAGCTGGCGTGGCCTATGCCAACCCGACTGTTGGCGGCGCAGCCATGTTTGAAAGCAAAAACATCATTGAAAACGCGGTTAAATCACCGGTTCATAAAACTTTGGTTGCCGCTGTTCAGGCCGCTGGCCTCGTTGATGTGTTGCAAACCGCAGGCCCGTTTACAGTGTTTGCGCCTGTTGATAAGGCCTTTGCAAAATTGCCGGCCGGCACAGTTGACACGCTTTTGAAGCCTGAAAACAAAGACACGCTCGTTAAAGTGCTCACCGCCCACGTTGTCTCCGGCGATTTGACATCTGCCACATTGAAAAAGCGCATCAAAGCAAATGGTGGAAGCTATAATATGAAAACGGTCAGCGGCGACACAATTACTGCCAAAATGTCCGGCAAATCCATCATGATTTTCGATGAAAGCGGCGGTTCAGCCACCATCACAACCGCAGACGTAAATCAGTCAAACGGCGAAATCCATGTCATCAACCGCGTTTTGTTGCCGAAATAAGCAACAACACCTGAAATAAAGAACGGCGGGAAGTATCCCGCCGTTTTTGCATTTTCATACCAAGTTCAACGCAGCCGTTTTGGCCGGTCAACGGTGAGTTCGCCGCGCATACGTGCATCCACATATTCTGAGCAATTCTCAATCAACAGATCTTCCTGTCCGGCAAAAAAGTGGTTCGCGCCTTCCATAGTCTGCTGCGATACCAAAATGCCCTTCTGCGTGCGCAGTTTTTCCACCAAAGTATTTACATCTTTCGGTGGGGCAACTTTGTCGTCGGAGCCATGAATAATCAGGCCGGATGACGGGCACGGCGCAAGAAACGAAAAATCATACATATTTGGCTGAGGCGCAATCGATAGAAAGCCTTCGATTTCGGGGCGTCGCATCAACAGCTGCATGCCAATCCACGCACCAAACGAATAGCCCGCCACCCAGAAACTTTTCGAATCCGTATGCAGCGTTTGAATCCAGTCGAGTGCTGCTGCCGCGTCAGATAATTCGCCGATGCCATGGTCAAACTCGCCTTGACTGCGGCCTATGCCACGGAAATTGAAGCGCAATGTGGTGAAACCACGCTTTTGAAACATATAAAACAAATCATAGACGATTTTATTATTCATCGTGCCGCCAAAGCGCGGATGCGGATGCAAAATCATCGCAATCGGCGCGCCCGGTTCTTTGGCGGGTTGGTAACGGCCTTCAAGACGCCCATCGGGGCCGGCAAAAACGACTTCAGGCATTATAAACCTCTCAATTGCAATAAAACCTGCGTTACCCGAAACTTGACGCTTGAAGGGGCTTTGCTTAGTTCAATTGTCTGCGGCTGGATCGGGCCGCCGCCGCGAAAGCAATCATTGCGAAACTCGGGGCATAACGGGCGCGGTTTGTTTTTTCAAGGAAAACGCGCGTGGCTTTTAGGTTGAAACATGAGATTGGCATGAAAAAGCGCATCTATTTGGATTATAATGCCAGTGCGCCAGTTTTGCCGGTTGCGCGCGACACTTTTTTGGCGATTCTTGAGACTCCGGGCAATGCATCATCCGTCCACCGCGAAGGTCAAGCCCAACGTCGCGCCATCGAAACTGCCCGCCGCAATGTGGCGTCACTGACGGGAGCAAAGACTGACAATATAGTATTCACATCCGGTGCTACAGAATCAGCAGCCAGCTTGCTAACGCCTGAATGGACAATGGGCCGCGCACCTATTCGATATGACCAATTGATCGTTGGCGCGACGGAGCACCCGTGCGTGAAAGCTGGAGGGCAGTTTGCGGCTGACGATGTTGCGGTTTCTCCTGTTGATCAAAATGGCCTCATAAAATTACCTGAGTTGGAAGCGCAGTTGGCAAGCGCTAATGAGGCAGGCAAACGGCCTTTGGTTGCTATTCAGCTTGCCAACAACGAAACGGGCGTGATTCAAAATATCAGCGACATTGCACAAGCCGTTCATAATGCTGGTGGATTTCTGATCGTCGATGTGGCGCAGGCCGCCGGACGAATCCCGCTTGATATTTTGGCCCTTGGCGCTGACGCTTTGATTTTATCGGCGCACAAAATGGGCGGTATTAAGGGGGCGGGGGTTATCATCTATTCCGGCGAACTGCTTCGACCAAAGCCAATCTTAATCGGCGGCGGGCAGGAAAAAGGCTTTCGTGCGGGCACAGAAAACGCTGCTGCAATTGCAGCATTCGGTGCGGTTGCGGCGCATACCCAAGATCGAACACACATCAAATCCTTGCGCGATGCGTTTGAAGCGGGGCTTACGAGCATGGTTCCAGACATAATCATCCACGGAAGCTCCGCTAAACGCCTCGACAACACGACATTTTTCTCGATTCCCGGCGTAAAAGCTGAAACCGCCATGATCGCATTTGATCTGGACGGTATTGCTGTGTCGTCGGGCTCGGCCTGTTCCTCCGGCAAGGTTGGGCGCAGTGCCGTGTTGGAAGCGATGGGCTATGATGAGGCTGGCGGCGCAATCCGCGTGTCGTTCGGGCCGCACAACATTGCGTCCGATCTTGATGCGGTGATGGAAATCATCGCAAAACTCGACGACCGGCGGATCAGAGTGACGCAAACGGCATAAACCTTGAGTTTAGAACAATTATAAACTAGCAATCTGAAGCGTGCCGCGCTACGTAAAGTGGAGTGTGAGAGGCTGGTTTAGTTTGCCGGTTTAGCCTACATAAACTTTGCTCAGATTTGTCAGGATTTGCCCATGCCCGCCGTTCAAGAAACCATTGATACCGTCGCAACGCTAGGCGTTGAACAGTATAAATATGGTTTTGAAACCATCATTGAATCGGACACGGTTGCCAAAGGCCTTTCCGAGGATACGATCCGCTTTATCTCGGCCAAAAAAGATGAGCCGCAATGGATGCTCGACTGGCGTTTGGACGCGTTTGCCCGCTGGAAAACCATGGTTGAGCCCGAATGGGCGCGGGTGAATTACCCGAAAATCGATTTCCAAGACATCCACTATTATTCCGCCCCTAAAAATACGCCGGGGCCGACTTCGCTTGCCGAGGTTGATCCTGAGCTTTTGAAAACCTACGCCAAGCTTGGTATTCCTTTGCGTGAGCAGGAAATTTTGGCTGGCGTGCAAAAGCCGGTTATTGTGGCGGAAGACGATGGCGAAGAACCATCCGACAATGTCTATAAATCTGGCCGCGTTGCAGTTGATGCTGTGTTTGACTCGGTGTCGGTTGTCACCACATTCCGCAAAGAACTGGCGCAAGTCGGCGTGATCTTCTGCTCTATGTCTGAGGCCATCCGCGAGTACCCAGAACTCGTGCAGAAATATATGGCGACTGTTATTCCGGTGACGGACAATTATTATGCGACGTTGAATTGCGCCGTCTTCACCGATGGCTCGTTTGTTTACATCCCTAAGGGCGTGCGCTGCCCGATGGAGCTCTCGACCTATTTCCGCATAAACGAGAAGAATACCGGCCAGTTTGAGCGGACTTTGATTATCGCCGAAGAAGGTGCCTACGTTTCCTACCTCGAAGGTTGCACCGCGCCGCAGCGCGATGAAAACCAGCTTCACGCCGCCGTGGTTGAATTGGTGGCCATGAAAGATGCGCAGATTAAATACTCCACCGTGCAAAACTGGTATCCGGGCGATGCAGACGGCAAAGGCGGCATTTACAACTTCGTCACCAAACGCGGGGATTGCCGCGGCGACAACGCCAAAATCTCATGGACGCAGGTTGAAACCGGCTCGGCCATTACGTGGAAATATCCGTCGGTGATTTTGCGCGGCGACAATACCAGCGGCGAATTTTATTCCATCGCGGTGTCCAACGGCATGCAGCAAGTCGATAGCGGCACCAAAATGATCCACCTTGGCAAAAACACGTCAAGCCGCATCATCTCCAAAGGCATCGCTGCAGGGCGATCGCAAAATACCTATCGCGGACAGGTTTCCATCAACCGTAAAGCCGAAAAAGCCCGCAACTTTACGCAGTGCGATTCGTTGCTGATCGGCAATAAATGCGGCGCACATACCGTGCCCTATATCGAAGCCCGCAACGGTTCCGCCAAAATGGAACATGAGGCGACAACGTCTAAAATCTCCGAAGACCAATTGTTCTACGCGATGCAGCGCGGCATTCCCGAAGAAGAAGCGATCGCATTGATCGTGAACGGCTTCGTGCGCGAAGTGCTGCAGGAATTGCCGATGGAATTTGCCGTTGAGGCACAGAAGTTGATCGGGATTAGTTTGGAAGGAAGCGTAGGGTGAAAAAGGGAACGAAAGAGCTGGTTATTAGCGCTCCAAGGTGGTTGCGTTACCGTGAACATTTAAGGCTTG
>JANMFT010000099.1:0-11837 GCA_031374255.1 Limoniibacter sp.
GGGCCGGTTTTTGAAAAGTCGTATCAAGAAGGCCTGCAACCCTTGATTGAAAATAAAATTAATGAACAACAGGCGCTGCCGTTGATTGCAGAACCGTTCCGGCAGTTTATGACAGCCAATGTGCGTGATGTGGATGTCAAATTATTTGAAGATTTATCTCAGAAGCCACTCGCACCCGGCGAAGTATTGCCGTTTCGTATTCTGGTTCCGGCGTTTCTGATCTCGGAATTGAGGCGTGGTTTTGAAATTGGCTTTCTGATTTTATTGCCTTTTTTGGTGATTGATATTGTCGTTGCCACGCTCACGATGTCGATGGGTATGATGATGTTGCCGCCAACAGTTCTTTCATTGCCGTTCAAAGTGTTGTTTTTTGTGCTGATTGATGGCTGGAGCTTGATGGTCGGATCGCTGGTTCGATCATTTTCATAGTTATTCATTTGTTTTTAAGATATACAATCTAGGGTTGATTTATCGATGAATGAGGTTTTATCCCTCAAAGCATGATGCTGCTCATTTGAGCCGGTTTTGACCCGGTCTGTTTCCCGTAAATGTTTTTGGAGTAACAGGGTTATGAACAGTATTATGACGAACGCGTCGGCAATGACCGCGCTGCAAACATTAAATCAAACCAACAAAGCGCTTGAAACCACACAGGCCCGTATTTCGACCGGCTATGCCGTTTCGTCTGCTTCCGACAATGCTGCTTATTGGTCGATTGCCACAACGATGCGGTCTGATAACAAGTCATTATCATCGGTTCAAGATGCTTTGGGCCTTGGTGCTGCAAAGGCTGACATTGCGCAGACCGCGATAGAATCCTCAATTGATGTTGTGTCTGAAATGAAGGCCAAGTTGGTCGCTGCCCGCGAGCCGGGTGTTGACCGCACAAAAATTCAGGGCGAAATCAAAGCCTTGCAGAATCAGTTGAAATCCACTGCGGGTGCAGCTTCGTTTTCAGGCGAGAACTGGGTTTCTGTTGACAGCTCAGCTGCCGGATATAACGCGACCAAATCCATCGTTGCTTCGTTCACGGGCGGCGCCACCGTTTCCATCGGCACTATCGACGTAAACGTGACGCAGACGAAATTGTTTGATGCCACAACCGTTGCCGCCGACAAGGGCATTTTGGATAAAGCCCGTACCGTTGGCACCGGCGCTTCGCAGTTTGTCGGCGATATTTCCACTCTGGACATTTCCACTTTGACCAATTCTGCAGATGACCTGACCAAGCTCGAAAACATGATCACCGCTACCAATACCGGCATTTCAGAAATGACTGACGGCGCATCGGTTTTGGGTTCGGCCAATAAGCGCATTGATATGCAAAAAGACTTTGTAACCAATTTGATGGATGCCATCGACCGCGGTATCGGCCAATTGGTTGACGCAGATATGACGAAAGAATCTTCGCGTCTTAAAGCCCTGCAAACCCAGCAGCAGCTTGGTATCCAGTCTTTGTCGATTGCGAACTCATCTTCGCAAAACGTGTTGTCATTGTTCCGCTAAACGGGCCTGTGACTTCAGCTCTGAAAGGCCGTGCTACCCCGTACGGCCTTTTGGTTATTTGAAAACTTGAAATAGTCGTCAATTGATGCTATGTGTAGCGTCATTGGAGGCGAAAATGCTTGCTTATCCTGAACAACAGCGTGTGCCATCCCCGACCGTGATCCAGACGTTTGCATCGGAGCAAGATCGTGTGCGGCTGACGCCCGCTGCGCTCGACGGTATGCGTCAGCTTGCCGATAAGTGGAAACTGACAGGTGATCAGGCGGCTCAGCTATTGGGCGTTTCCCCCAGCACTTGGGATCGGATTCGTGCCAGCCAATGGAGCGGGTCACTTAGCCAGGATCAATTGACACGTGTTTCCGCATTGATTGGCACTTTCAAAGGATTGAATCTTTTGTTTGCTGATGGAATGGCAGACCGCTGGCCTTACCTCGCAAATAAAGGCCCGCTGTTTGCCAATTTAACCCCGCTGCAACGCATGCAGGAAGGCGGAATCCCCGTCATGATTGAAGTGCGCCGGTATGTGGATGCGCTGCGCGGCGGGCTTTGATGCCAAGCACCATTGACGGCTTTCCGGTTGCGACGATTGCCTATGCGCGAACCGTCCGATTGGTTTCAACGGCAAGGTTGCGCGACCCTGTTTTATTGAAACTTGTAGGCACCAAATTATTCAATGACCTTGCTGAAATTGAAGGTGCAACCAGCGGACGGCTTATTGCGCAATCGCGTGGAACGGACGGGATTTCAGGGCTGGAGTTTGTATCAGGCATGCCACATTCGGCCTTCATCAATGCGGCATTTGCATATTTCCGTCCACGTGAATTGAACCGCTTTAATGGCCCGGGTCGCGGTGCTTGGTATGCAGCATTGACAGTCGAAACCTGTCTTGCAGAAGTGGTTTTTCATATTACGCGTGAGCTAACCCGTGTGAATGATTTCAACGCAACCGTTGATTATGCTGAATTATTCGCTGGTTTTGCCGGAGACTTTGTTGATTTGCGCCAAGTCAATCCGCCGCCATTGTGCCTGCACCCCGACATTGCAACTGGATATCCGGCTGGCAATGTGCTGGCGGATGCGGCGCGAAACGCAGGTGTGAATGGCATTGTTTATCCATCTGTGAGGCAAAGTGGCGGAACGAATATCGTCGCCCTTTGGCCCCATGCCGTTCAATCTGTTGCTCAAGGACAAGTTTACCGCGTTGAGTGGAATGGCGCACCGGTGCCAAATATAAAACCATTAGGATAGGGTCAGGGCTTTGTGCGGCGTGGACGCAGAGGTATACCCCCGCAAGCCCCGTTCAAGGCTGATTGGGTAGCGCTGCTTGGATGATAAATATCCTGCGCTGCACTCCATGAATTTCAATCTTCTTATCAACAATCTTACGCGCAATTTTGCAGCTTTGGGCGCGCGGCGCTTGATCATGCTGGTGGTGTCTGCCCTTGCAATCATGGGTGTCGTGGTTACTGCGGCTCATTATGCCAGCAGGCCGGAGTTCATGTCACTTTATGCCAACCTTGACCGGCAGGATGTCACCGCGATTGGTGATGCTTTGGCGCGCGAAGGTATTGCGTTTGATGTATCGGCTGATGGCACCATTGTGATGGTGCCGCCAAATGATGTGGCCCGCGCCCGCACAATGCTAGCTGAAAAGGGTCTGCCGCGCTCTATGAGTGCTGGATACGAATTGTTTGACCATATCGGTTCTCTTGGCCTCACATCCTTCATGCAAGAAGTGACATTGGTGCGTGCGCTTGAGGGCGAAATCGGGCGCACGATACAAACCATTCGCGGTGTCAGTGCCGCGCGGGTGCATCTGGTATTGCCGGATCATCGCGGGTTGGCACGCGACAAACAAAAGCCAACGGCCTCGGTGGTGATCCGTACTGAAGGGCTTACGCCAAGCGAGACCGCGCGTTCCATCCGTCATTTGGTTGCAGCTGCCGTGCCGGGGCTGACTGTTGATGCTGTAACGGTAATGGACACTGAAGGCACATTGCTGGCCGGTGATGGCGAGGGCAGCGCACCGAGCGCCAATGCGTTGTTCGGGCTGGAGCGAACGGTTTCTGCGACTGTTGAACAAAATATCCGCCGGGCATTGCAGCCTCTACTTGGCGCAGATAATTTTCGCATTTCGGTTGCCGCGCGATTAAATAGCGACCGCCGCGAAATCAGCGAAACTGTGTTTGACCCCGATGGGCGCGTGGAGCGTTCGACTAAAGTGACCAAGGCAACAGAGGCTTCGCAAAACAGCGATAGTTCCGCGCCTTCAACCGTGACCGAGGAACTACCGGAAGATCAGGTGGATGCCACTGGTGCCACTGGCAATTCGGAAAACACAGAACGCCGCGAAGAGGTGACAGATTATGCGTTGTCTTCCCGGACAACTGCCACCATTAGCGATGGTTACAAAATTGAGGGTCTGTCGATTGCCGTAGTGATCAACAGCGCTGCAATCGGCGAAACTGCGAAAGACCCGGAAAAATTGGCTGCGCGGCTCGATGAATTGCGTAGCTTGATTACAACGGCATCAGGCATTGATGCTGCACGCGGAGACAAGGTTGCATTGTCGGCATTGGAATTTGCAGTTCTGTCAGAAGCGTCTGCAGAAGCGGCGGGTTTTAATGCGGGCAGTTTTCTGACTGCAAACACCGGTACATTTATCCGGTCAGCAGCCTTTGTTGCCGTGGCACTTTTGTTTTTGATGATGGGTGTGCGCCCGGCGATGAAGGCAATGTCTGCGCCGCAAGAAGCGCTCAATTCAGACAGTGCTTCTGCGCAATTGGCCGCGCCTTCCGCTGAGGATCCTGCGGCGGATATTGCCGCCAAGCTCGACAGCACATCGCGCAAGCGGTTGGAGCGGATTATTGAGCTTGATGAAGAAAAAGCGGTTGCCGTGCTCAAACAATGGCTGCGCAGCGCATGAGTGGCGATTCCAGTTCTTTGGGCCAGAACGTCCACCCCGAGATCATTATCATAAAGCGCAAAAAGGTGAGCCATGATGGCCACCATGGAGGCGCTTGGAAGATTGCTTATGCCGACTTTGTAACTGCTATGATGGCGTTTTTTCTAGTGATGTGGCTGATAAATGCTTCAAATGAAGAAACAAAGGCCGCCGTCGCAAGTTATTTCAATCCCGTTCAATTGATGGACACCACCAGCAATCCCAAAGGTGTGCGTGATGCGCAATATGGGGCGAGCAGCAAAGATATTCCAGCCGATACACCGAAAGTGCGCTCAGATGCGCGGCCAGCTCAAGGCGACGAGGAAGCACAAACCGAAATTGATGACAGCATTTTCCGGGATCCTTATGCCGTTTTAACCGAAATTGCAGGCGGAGCAGGACTGGCTGACGGCGGTGATATTTCCGATGTGCCGGTGGCCAATGACAGTATACCGAGGCCAGGGCTGCTTGGCGGTGACGCCTATCGCGACCCATTTGAGCCGGAGTTTTGGGCTCTGCCAAAACAGCCTATCCGACCCTTAAGTTCCATTGAAAAAGCGGCTACTCCCCAACCTTTGCCGGAACCAAAATATGAGCCGCAACCTGAAGTCAAAACGCAGGAACAAAAGGTTGCAGACGAGATCAAAAATACGTTGGGACAGGCCGGAGGAAAGGGCAGTGCACCCCACATTGAAGTTGTGGCAGGAGAGGGCGGTGTGACTGTCAATCTGACAGATGGCGCTGATTACTCCATGTTTGAAATTGGCTCTGCGCGCCCGAAAAAGGAAGTGATTGAGCTTGTCGCGCGCATAGCTGCAATTTTGAACGACAAGCCTGGGCAGATTGAAATTGCCGGACACACTGATGCGCGGCCGTTCAAATCAGGCAATTATGACAATTGGCGCTTGTCCAGTGCGCGGGCGCAGATGGCTTATTATATGCTAGTTCGGGCCGGTGTTTCACCGCAGCGATTCAGCGCTATCATTGGTCATGCCAGCGCCAAACCAAGGCTTGCCGCAAACCCTATGGCGTCTGAAAATCGGCGCATTGAGATCACGCTTGTCACCCCAAAAGCGGTGATGCCGTGAAGACCACAATTTCTGTTGTCTTATTGTTGGGGCTTGCCTGTCCCGCTGCCAATGGTGCCGAGCACGAGGCGGTGATAAGCGCTGAATCAAAAACATCTGAAACGCATACGCCTGCAAAAGCGCTTGAAATAGCGCCTATTGCCGGAACAGCCCGTAATTTGCGCGCCTTGCAATTGGTGCAAGACCGGATTGTCAGTGGCAACTTTAAAGCTGTTGACGCTCAACGCGCGCTATTGGAACAGATCATAGCCGCTTTGGAAACGCGAGAAGGCTTAGCTGGTTTAAGTGATGAGGACGTTACGCGATTTCTACCTATGATTTTGCTGAATGGCGCTGATCCTGAACGCATAAGAGCAATATTAGGCGAGAGCGGAATTGCATCAAAAGAACCGTTTTTGCTCGGCGCGCTCGCTTACGCAGAAGGGCGGGTCAACGAATCATTGGCCTCATTTGAGAAAGTGATGCCTGATCAGTTGTCTACTCTGGCCCGTGCGCAGTTTTATCTCACGAATGGCGTGATGCTGGCCGAAACTGACCCCGAAAAAGCGATTTCAAATTTCACCAAAGCACAATTGGGGGCGCCTGGAACTTTGATTGAAGAAGCAGCACTCCGGCGTGAGGCGTTGCTTGTCATGGCAAAGCCCGAAAGATTTTTGCCATTGGTGCGGTCATACTTGCACAGATTTTCAAATTCACCATTTGCCTCGGCATTCATCAGCCAGTTTGCATTTTCAATTGGTGACCTGGATGTGGCTGTTCAGAACCAGATCACATCAGAATTGGATAGCTTACTCGCCAAAGCGCAGTCGCAAGACCGGCAGAATTTTTATGCCATTTTAGCGCACTCAAGTTTGATTGGCAGTAATCACGCATTGGCGGATTATGCCACGGAACGGGCGCTGAGTGAGGTCAAAAACCCGTCACAGTTGCTGTCAGCAAGGCTTTATCGTGCAGCATTTGAAATTGCCGGGGTAAACCATGAAAGCGCGGCTATAGAATTGCAAACCCTCACACGCGTGCCGCTGCAGGCTTCTGACCGAGAGATATTAACAGCGGCCATCAGCGTGGCACAGGAATTGCGCCGTTGGCCATTTGACCCGGCACCTGACGGTGGTCAAGAAAATCTAATTTTGCTGGCGCCCTCTGTTGAGCAAGAATCTTCGGGCACTATAGCGAACGCCCAAAAGCTGCTCGATGACACCGCGGCATTGAACGGAACAACAAAATGATAATGCGCGAACTTGCAACAAAGTTTGCCCCTCTGAGCACCGGTTTAACCCGGCTTCCTGATCGTAAAACTTCGATGCTGGACCAAAATGATGCCGACTGTTTTCAGCGCTTGGCTTCTGGTGAAAGTTTGACTTCGTGCATGAAAGAAGGCGCGACCACTACTGATATTGCAACTGCATCGAGTGTTGGCTTGAACATGCTCATTGTAACCCTGTTTGGTTTTCAACCGGCACTTATTTCAAATGGTAACGTCAATTTTGACGGGTCTCAATCTGAAATTGATCTTCCGGATATCGCGGTTGGCCTAGCACAAATGGCGACGAAAAAAGCGGCATTTAAAATGCAAAACACCAGCGATATTTTTGACCATAAAAAGTCAGGTATGGGGCAGAAATCCGCTACGCATTTGCATCAGAGTTTGAATGCTCAAAATCCCAATACCGCGCCAAAAGTTGAACAGACACTTCTTCCAACATTAACCGTGAAACAGGCAGATATTCTACCCAACATGGCGAGCGGTCTGATCCTTCCAAATGTGACCCAGGTTCAAACTGTAACCTCGCGCATTTCCGATTTGCCACATGTGACCCGTGTCCGGATTGACCATACAAAACGTAATTCATCAGGTGTTTTGACAAGTCTCGAATTGGTGTTGGAACCTGCAAAACTAGGACGAATAACCGCAAAAATTCAGCACAATGAAGGCCGCGTGACCTTGGTTTTAAGTGCGGAGCATAGTGCAATTGCAGACGATTTAGCGCGTGACAGCGGCTTGCTTTTGAGGGTGCTCGGCGATCAAATTCCGGGTCTGAATAAAATGGCAGTGTTTGTGCAAACTGAGGCCCAGCTCTCACAAATGTCGCAAGGACAAAACTTTGCTGATTTGCATTCAAATAGTCGCCAGCAAAAGCCACGGCCAAATCATCTCGAAGAGTTTGAGCGGGTTCCGCAGGGCAAGCCAAATGACGTATTGGGCCTGAATAATAATGCAACCATACTGCACGTTCGTATATAAGCGTCTTCATGATTTGTTAATGAATGGATCTTGATTTATCTTACAGAGCTAAGATTGTGAATCATAAAAAAGGTTTATACTATTGTAAAGTATGATAAAAAATAAAATTATTTGAAGAGTGTGCGATTTTAATCGCAGTCATTAATCCCCTAAAATTCAGGATTCAGCAAATTCAAAATACAACTCATGGTGGCATTTCGTTAACCATGATTTGTTGAAGGGGTTGTCAAAATGCTGGTGCTTGTTGAGGGGCGTGATCTGGTTGTGGACGGTTTTTCGTCGTTGTTTAAGCGTGAGGGTGTTTGCATTTGCGGCATGAACCCGGCGGATTTTCGCGACTGGTTTTCGATGTTGTCTGAGACCGATCTCAACACTGTTGAAGGCGTGATGATCGGTGATTGCGAGGAGCGTATTGCGCTTGGTGCGATAGTGACAGCGCGTACGAAAGCGCCGCTTTTTGCTCTGATAGATCATCAGCGCTTGGAAGAAACATTGCGACTTTTTGAAACCGGTTTTGATGATGTTTTGCGCAAGCCCATACACGTCCGTGAGATTTTGGCGCGGGCTGGAATGGTGCGTCAACGTCGTGTCAAGATCGTTAAAACCGAAGCCATTGAAGGTGTTAAAATCTTTCTCGACGGGCGCGGGCCAGAGGTTGATGGCGTAGCTTTGGAACTGCCGCGACGCGAGCGGCGTATCCTCGAAATCCTTTATTTGAATGCTGGACGCCGTATATCCAAGGCCCAATTATTCTCGGCGGTTTATGGGCTGGACGATGAGAAAATCGAAGAGACCGTGATTGAAAGTCATATCAGCAAATTGCGTAAAAAACTGAAGTCCTTGCTGGGACATGACCCGATCGATAGCCAGCGTTTTCTGGGTTACTGCTGGGTGCCGCAAGCCACTGCCCGCAGCCAGACGCGGCCAAGCCACGCGCAAGCCTTTGCTGCTTAAGTTGCTCGCAACAGGAGAGCGGCGAGATGAGTTTATACGGTTTGATGCGCACCGGCGTTTCGGGGATGAACGCGCAATCCTCGAAGCTTTCTATGGTGGCCGATAACATCGCTAATGCGGATTCGACGGGTTATAAACGGGCGAGCGCTGAGTTTTCATCGCTGGTGCTCAACACGTCTTACGGGCAATATCAATCGGGCGGTGTGTTGGTTCACGGGCGTCAGCATGTGAGTGAGCAGGGCACACTGCGTTACTCTTCTTCGGGCACAGATCTTGCAATTACCGGCAGCGGTTTTTTCGTGGTGGAAGACCCAAATGGCCGCGTGTTTCTCACCCGTGCTGGGTCATTCGTGCCTAATGCCGAAGGTGATCTGGTTAACGCGGCAGGGTTCAAATTGCTCGGCCACCCTGATACGTCAAGCGGCGCAAGCCTTGTGGCCAACGGGTTTGACGGCCTTAGCGTCATCAACGTCAACAACCGCACATTGCTGGCCGAAGCTTCAACCACGGGCACACTCAATGCCAATTTGCCTTCAAGCGCAGGCATCGTTCCGGCTGCCAATTTGCCATCTGCCAACAGCGCGACCTCGGCGTTTGGCGCAAAGACCTCAATGATTGCATATGATTCCCTTGGCGGCGAAGTCACGCTTGATATCTACTTTGCCAAAACCAGCGCCAACACGTGGGAGGCGACTGCTTATAATAGGGCAGGTACCACCAATGGCGGATTTCCGTATTCTGGTGCTGCACTTTCAACAGCCACATTGGGATTTGACCCAACAAGCGGGAAGTTGACACCGGCTTCTGCCGACGCATTGTCGGTAGCGGTGCCGGGCGGCGAAACGCTTGATGTTGATTTGAGCAAAATGACACAGCTTGCAACCGGATTTGCTGTGATTGAAGCCAGCGTTGATGGTAATGCCCCAAGTGTGGTCGATGGTGTGGAAATTTCCGCTAACGGCTCGGTGATGGGTATTTTGCGTAACGGCACGCGCACGCCCTTAGCTCAAATTGCAATGGCTGATGTGCCAAGCCCTGACCGCATGACACGCGAAGCCGGTAATGTGTTTTCGGTTTCTGATTTGTCAGGCGACGTGCGGATAGGCGTTGCGCAGGCTGGCGGCTTTGGCGCAATTATTGGCGGGGCCTTGGAAGAATCCACAGTTGATATTGCCAGCGAATTGACAGAAATGATTCAATCGCAGCGCACTTATACGGCCAACTCCAAGGTGTTTATGACCGGTGCGGAATTGATGGATGTTCTCGTCAATCTCAAACGGTAAGGCAGCTAAAAAGTGAGCCTTTCCGGCGTTCTGAACACTGCGCGTTACGCGCTTGATTCTGCAGCGGCGCAAACCGCTTTGGTCTCGCGCAATATTGCAGGCGCAGGGGATGCCACTTACTCCCGCAAGCTGGTTGAGAGCCGCGCATACTCCACCGAATATAGCGCGCCGCAAATCAGGCGATCTGAAAATTCTGCTTTGTTTGCGCGGGCAACGGAAGCGCGGTCTGAAGCGGCCTCGGCCAGTGTTTTGAAAGACGGTCTGACACAGATTCGCGCCTTATTTGGCGGCGACGGTCAAGAAAACGCGCCGTCGACTTTGATCAGTTCAATGCAAATTGCGCTTCGCAGTGCGGCGACCGATCCTTCCGATCGCGTGCTGGCGGGCCGCGCTTTGGATGCAGCAAAAACTTTGGCAAATTCAATCCGTAGTAGTGCGGCCGCTCTATCTGGCCAGCGCAATGATATTGAAGCGCGGCTTGGGCAAGAGGCTGACAAGCTTAACGGATCGCTCGCCTCATTTGAAAATCTCAACAGCCGCATCGTAGCCGGAACGCGGCTAGGGCAGGACACCACAGACTTGCGGGATCAGCGCGATGAGGTGTTGCGCGGAATCTCGGATGTGATCGGCGTGAAGGCATTTTCGCGTGCCGAAAACGATATGGTGCTGCAAACTGACAGCGGCGTGTTGATGTTTGAAACGCGAGCTCGGCCGATCAGTTATCAAAGCGGAAGCCCGCTGCAGGCGGGCCAAATTGGCGGGCGGTTTATGGTGGACGGCGTTGCTGTTGCGGGGCCAAACGCGGTTATGCCGACAAGTTCCGGCCTCGTTCACGGGCTGATTTCATTGCGTGATGGTGCCACGTTGGATGCTGAAGCCAAGCTTGACGAAACCGCGCGCATGTTGATTTCAGCCTTTCGCGAGAAGGATCAGACTGCGGGTGGCAAGCCGGATATTGCGGGGCTGTTTACAGCAGAAGGGTTAACCAGTTTACCGCCAGATGGTGTCCGCGTTTCGGGTTTGGCGCGGCGTTTAACCATTGCTGATGCGGTTGACCCGGCCAAGGGCGGCAACATAAACCTGTTGCGCGATGGCGGCATTGGCGCGGCGGCTGACATTGATTATCGTAGCAATACCAGTGGCTTGAGCGGTTTTACCGCTAGGTTGAATCTACTGGCTCAAGCAACGGATCAGCCGGTGACAGTTGACCCGAATGAGGGGCTTGGCGCGTCGCGTAGTGTGGCTGATTTTTCGGCGCGGGCTTTTGGTGTTATCGAGGAAACACGGCGCACCGTAACTGACAAGGCCGAGTTTTCATCAATCGTTTTGCAGCGTTCGACGCAAAGTCTGGCGGCTGAAACCGGCGTCAGTTTGGATGCGGAAATGGCGCGATTGCTTGAACTTGAGCGAAGCTATAGCGCCTCGGCCAAAATTATTTCCGTGGTCGATGCGATGTATGACGCGTTGCTTAGTGCGGTGCGCTAATCATGCAGCTTTTGCCGACACGTCTGGTAAATGCCGGCCCGATGGAGGGCCTTGCGCGGCTGCAATCTGAACTTGCTTTACGCCAGAAAGAGCTTTCAACGGGCCGTAAAGCTGATGTGGGATTGGATGCTGGTTCTGAGATCAGGCGCAGTATTTCACTCAAAAGTTCTATTGCTGAAATTGAAAGTTTTCAGCGCCAAAATGGGGTTACGGCTGCAAGGCTAGGCGCTGCGCAATCCGCTTTGGCGTCGATTGCCACAGCAGCTGGAAACTTCGTGAGCGATGCGATTCCAGCCCGTGATGCCCCCAATGCAAGGTTGTTAATGGGTCAA
>JANMFT010000161.1:0-4573 GCA_031374255.1 Limoniibacter sp.
TTCTGCGTCTTTGACCAGCATTTCAGCGGTGACACCCTGCTGTGTGGCGGTGGCAACGCCAATAGACGCTGTCAGTTCAATCGGCTCGCGCCCATGGCTGATCGGAGCCGTGATGGCTTTTTGCAAAGCGTCAGCGAACGCGGCAACTTTTGTCGGCTCCTGTTCAGACATCAGCATGAGTGCAAATTGATCACCCATCATCCGGCACAGCGCATCTTGTGGTTTGAGAAGGCGTTGCAAACGCCGCGATAAGGTTAGCAAAATCGTATCTCCAGCCTGCAAGCCATGGCTCTCATTGACAAGCCGGTATCGGTCAAAATCAATCGAGAATATTGTCGGGCGGCGCAGACCATCCGGCTCAGAAATTTTCAATGCGGAGTTAAGCGCGCTTAAAAACATTTCACGGGCGGGAAGCCCGGTCAAATTATCGTTGACCGCATCGTGCAAAAGTCGGGCCTCAGAGAGTTTCTGCTCGGTTATCTCCGCCATCGTGCCGATACAGCGCATTACTTCGCCATCATAGCCAATGACAGGCCGTGCGCGAAGGGCATACCAAACCAATCGTCCGCTTGGCGTTTGCAGGCGGAACTCATCGGCGATACGGCCTTTTTTATGGTCGATGACGGCATCCAGGGTTGTGCGGAAACGTTCGCGGTCTTCAGGATGTAAAATCGCCAGCCATTGTGCGGGCGGCGTTGAAAGTGAGTTGCGATCAAGACCCAACTTTTCAGAAATATCAGGCACCACGGCAATACGGTCGCGCAGTACATCCCAGTCCCAAACAATATCACCGGACCCGGTGAGAGCGAGGGCTTTACGCTCCAAATCGCTGAACAGGCCTTGTTCAACGGCGCCGCCGGTAAAGGCATGTTGCATTACCGTGAAACCGAGCAGCACAATGATAAGCACCAAGCCGCCAGCCAGCGCCGATTGAATAATCGGATTATCAATTTGGCCCGTAACTGTCATCCAACTGGCAAGCAACCAAGCGAGCATCAGAATCCAGGTGGGCACCAGCATGACCGCCCGGTCATAACCCTGCAGCCCGAGATAGGCGATCAGCGGAACGCCCGCAATTATGGTTCCGGCAAATGAAAACCGCGCAATACCCGCTGCAATTTCCGGATTGAGCACAGCGGCAAATGCAAGAGCGGCGAGCGAAATAATCCATGCAACAGCAAGATAGCCAATGCGTGCATTCCAGCGGTTAAGGCGCAAATAAGCAAACAAAAACAACACTAGTATGGCAGCCAAAGCAACTTCAACGCCTGCGCGCCAAATGGGTTCTCCCCCCGGCGCAATGGCTATAATCCGGTTTAGAAAACCAAAATCGATAGCGATATAAACCAGAACTGCCCAAGCCAATGCGGCAGTCGCGGGAAATAAGGACGTCCCGCGCACCACAAATACGATTGTTAGAAATAGCGCCAGCAAACCGGAAATGCCCAGCACAATGCCTTTGTAAAGCGTGAAGGCGTTTTGCGTGTCTTTATAAGCTTCAGGCTCCCAAACTTGGACTTCGGGCAATTTCGAACTCGCCATTTCAGCCACAAATGTCACCACGCTGCCCGGATTGAGCGTCACGGAGAATATATCGGCGGATTCTGCGCTGATGCGATCAAGCGCAAAACCTTCAGAAGGCGTTATATTGACGATACGCGGTGAACCCAAATCCGGCCACATCACGCCGGATCCGGCCAATCTGAAATGCGGTGTAACAATCAGTCTATCAAGCTGCTGGTCGGTTGGGTTGGCAAGCGCAAAAACCGCCCAATTTCCGGTTGGAGTTTTGCTTATCGCCCGGATTTCAATGCGGCGCACAATGCCGTCAGCTGCCGGAGCTGCTGAAACCTGAAAGCTTTCACCCTTGCCGGTAAAAATCTCTATGGCTTTGGTGAGATCGAGTGCGACATCATTTTGTGAAACGCGTATTGGTTCCACAGCATAGCCAGCGGTCGCCATTACAAACGGCAAAAGTAACACCAATACAAAGCGAAAAAAAACTCTCATCGTTTAGTGCAACAGCTTTCAAAACCAGCAGATTTAAACATCAGATGGTAAACAGGCGTAAAGATGGTGATCTTGCCTGCGGCCATCAATTTCGAGGTAAGCGCGGGCAGAACCCTCATAATGAAACCCGCAATGCTGGAGCAACGCAATCGAACGTGTATTGTTTTGAATACAGGCTGCTTCAACGCGATGCAAACGAAGGTTCGCAAAAGCATATTTCAAAACTGTTGCAACCGCTTCGCGCATATAGCCTTGGCCGCAATATTGCGTGCCAAGCCAATAACCAATTTCGCCGGTTTGCGCTGCACCGCGCCGAATATTGCCAAGTGTTATGCCGCCGACGAGTAACGGGCCTTCTTTTGCAAATATCAGAAATTGATACGCTTCATTATCAACCGCCAGTGCCTTTGCATGTTTAACGCGCGCAAAAAATGCTGCACGTGAAAGTTCATGTGAGGGCCAGCGAGGCTCATAGGGCACGAGTTCGTTACGGCTTTCATGGCGAAGAGTTTTCCATACAGTGAAGTCTGCATTTACCGGCAGTCTCAAAGCTATTCTTTCACCGTCGAGAATCGGGCCTTGTGATTTGAACAACCCGAACACAATGCTGAACCCGCTCTATTCCGCGGCTGCGAGTTTGAGATTTGAAACCGGCATCAGACCCATACCCAAATCTTCAATACCAACCAGATTCTCCAGCGGTCCAAGGGCAGCCAAAGTCATCGGCGTAGTACTGAACATCCGGGCTGCCAAATCTGTCAGGCGCTCAGGCGTGATAGCAGAAAGCCTGTCCATTGTTTCCTGCATTTCCAATGTGCGGCCATGGAGCAGCAACTGCCGCCCGATCTGGCCGGTCCTGCTGACGGCACTCTCCTGTGACATCAGCAGCCCGGCGCGAAACTGCGCGCGGGCGCGATCAACTTCGGCTACGTCCACAAAATCCGCCACTTTCATCACTTCATCGCGCACGACGCTCAGTAATTCGGCAATATCTTCTTTTTGCGTGGCAGCATGGATGCCGAAAATGCCGGTGTCTGAAAAACTCCAGTGGAACGAGTAAATGGAATAGCAAAGCCCGCGCTTTTCTCTAACCTGCTGAAACAGCCTCGAAGACATGCCGCCACCAAGCAGCATGGCGAGAACCTGCGAGGCATAAAAATCCCGCGCCAAATTGGCACGGCCTTCAAAGCCCAACACGATTTGCGCATCCATCAAATCACGGGTTTCGCGGAAAACACCGCCAGTGTAATAAGCCGGAGCCAATATTGTAGG
This sequence comes from Limoniibacter sp., assembly GCA_031374255.1. GTDB lineage: Bacteria > Pseudomonadota > Alphaproteobacteria > Rhizobiales > Rhizobiaceae > JALOTE01. Next base: position 3,283 of record JANMFT010000161.1, read on the forward strand.
CGCTGCATTAGTGGCAGGCATATCGCCAAGCCGGTTTTCGACCATTCGAACGAGTTCGTCATGGTCAACTTTGCCAGCAGCAACAATTACCATACGTTCCCCGAAATATTCGCGGGCAACAAAATCTTTCAACTGCTGGCTCGAGATGGATTGAACACTTTCGGGCGTGCCTAAAATCGAGCGGCCAACCTGCTGGTTTCCCCATGCAACTTCCGTAAAGCGGTCAAACACCACATCATCGGGCGTATCGTGTGCCGCACCGATTTCTTGCAGGATAACATGCTTTTCGCGTTCCAATTCCTCAGGATCAAACGTTGACTCAGTAAGAATGTCGCAGAGAATATCCACCGCCAACAGAAGATCGTCTTTAAGAACGCGGGCGAAGTATGAAGTGCTTTCAGTCGATGTCGCAGCATTGATTTCGCCGCCAACATTTTCGATTTCAACAGCGATTTGTTCTGCCGAACGCCGTGCCGTGCCTTTAAACGCCATATGTTCGAGCAAGTGGGCAATGCCATGCTCACTTTCACGCTCGTTACGGGCACCGGCTTTCAGCCAAAACCCGACGGACACGCTTTCAACATGCGCAATGTATTCCGACGCAATCGTTATGCCATTTTTGAGGCGGTGAACTCGAACTTCCGGCAACGCAAATTCCTCCCAGACGTCAATTATATCCGTCTTTTTTCCCTGATAAACTCTTCCACCATTTTTTGTTCATTGGGAAGACGCAAGAAATATTCGGTGCGCTCCATAAGGTCGCTCAGCCAATAAGGTAAAGCAGGCCTCTCAAGCGTCGCGGCCTCCACAGCATCTGGAAACTTTGCCGGATGCGCGGTCGCAAGCACAATACCGGGCGCATCACCGTGCAGCAATTTACGTTGAACATGAATGCCCGTGGCTGTATGGGGATCAAGCCGGTAGCCGCTTTCAGCTTTCAAAGCGCGCAAGGTATCAGCAACTTCAGCCTCATCAGCGCGGCCTGCCGTGAAACCGTTGGCATTCATGTATCCCAGCGCTTCGGGTGCAAGCGTAAACGCGGCTGATTGTTTGAGGCCGTTCATCGCAGTGACTACGGGAGCAGGGTTGCGGCCGTAGGCGTCGAACACAAGCCGCTCAAAGTTTGATGAAATCTGGATATCCATTGAAGGCGATGTTGTTTGCACCACGCCGCGCATTTCATAAGTGCCGCTCTTGAACGTGCGGGCGAGAATATCATTATCATTGGTCGCGATAATCAACTGTTCGACCGGCAAGCCCATGCGTTTGGCGGAATAGGCCGCAAAAATAT
>JANMFT010000180.1:0-7397 GCA_031374255.1 Limoniibacter sp.
CTTGGCATCACAGAGGAAATCCCGTTTTTGAAACGCCAAACACGGCTGACTTTTGCGCGTGTTGGTGTGATCGATCCGCTGTCGATTGCAGACTATGAAGCGCATGGCGGGCTTGTGGGTTTGCGCAAAGCGCTGTCGATAAGTCCTGCTGAAATCGTCGCCCAAGTCACCGACTCCGGCCTTCGCGGCAGGGGCGGCGCGGGATTTCCGACCGGCATTAAATGGAAGACGGTTCTTGAGGCTAAAGGCGACCAAAAATACATCGTCTGCAATGCTGACGAAGGTGACAGCGGCACGTTTGCCGACCGCATGATTATGGAGGGTGACCCGTTTTGTTTGCTCGAAGGCATGATCATTGCGGGCGTCGCAACCGGCGCAACTAAGGGCTATGTGTACCTCCGGTCTGAGTATCCTGACGCCATTGAAGTGATGAATGCGGCGGTGAAAATCGCACATGAAAACAAGCTGTTAGGTGCATCGGTTCTGGGTTCGATTCACTGCTTTGATGTTGAGATTCGGGTTGGAGCGGGGGCCTATGTGTGCGGTGAAGAAACATCGCTCCTCAACTCGCTGGAAGGCAAACGCGGCGTGGTGCGTGCCAAACCGCCATTGCCCGCGCTTGAAGGATTTATGGGCCGCCCGACTGTTGTGAACAACGTGATCTCACTGGCATCCGTGCCGGTGATCATGGAAAAGGGCGCAGTGCATTACCGTGATTTTGGCATGGGCCGTTCGCGCGGAACCATCCCTATTCAGATCGCAGGCAACGTTAAACATGGCGGGTTGTTTGAAGTTGGCTTTGGTCTGACGCTAGGCGAGATTGTTGATGAGATTGCCGGTGGCACATTGTCCGGCCGTCCTGTTAAAGCCGTGCAAGTCGGCGGGCCGCTGGGCGCTTATTTCCCGCGCTCCATGTTTGGCACATTGTTTGATTATGAGGCGTTTTCCGCGGCTGGCGGTCTGATTGGCCACGCCGGAATTGTGGTGTTTGATGATACTGCGGACATGCTGAAACAGGCCAAGTTTGCGTTTGAGTTCTGTGCGATTGAAAGCTGCGGCAAGTGCACGCCATGCCGCATTGGTGCGGTGCGCGGTGCAGAGGTGCTAACCAAGCTTGAGCAGGGAATTGAGCCTGAAAAGCAAAAAGCGCTGGTGGCAGATTTGGCCAACACCATGAAGTTCGGCTCGCTCTGCGCACTCGGCGGGTTCACGCCCTATCCGGTGATGAGTGCGATGACTTATTTTCCTGATGATTTTGACCGGCCAAAATTTGTTGAGGCAGCGGAGTGATGGATACGTTTCATCGTTTAGCGGGCTTAGCTTACCCCTCTCTGTCACCCCAAGAGGTGACATCTCTCCCACAAGGGGAGAGATTGGCGCTAACATTGAAAAGCTTTGTGAGCAGCCAGCGTTTAGCAGTTTCGCACCAATCTCTCCCCTTGCGGGAGAGATGTCGGCGCAGCCGACAGAGAGGGGTTCTTTCTTTCCTTTCAATTTCAAATATTCACCCAAGGGAACCATCATGCGCCTGATCCAAACCATTGACTATGGCACGCCGGTTTCATCCGGCACTGCTTTTGTCACTCTTACGATTGACGGCCGCGAGATCATGGTAGCGGAAGGTACGTCCGTCATGCGGGCGTCGATGGAGGCTGGCATACAAGTGCCGAAACTTTGCGCCACGGATATGGTGGATGCGTTTGGGTCTTGCCGCCTGTGTCTCGTTGAAATTGAGGGCCGTAACGGCACGCCAGCATCCTGCACCACGCCGGTTGCGGCGGGCATGGTTGTGCACACGCAAACCGGCAAATTAAAAGAGATTCGCCGCGGTGTGATGGAGCTTTATATCTCTGATCATCCGCTCGATTGCTTGACGTGCGCTGCCAACGGCGATTGCGAGTTGCAGGATATGGCGGGCGCAGTGGGTCTGCGCGATGTGCGCTACGGCTATGTGGGCGGCAATCATGTTGCGCCGCGTGAGGCGACCGGCGAACTTAACGCCAAATATATGCCGAAAGACGAGAGCAACCCCTATTTCACTTATGATCCTTCCAAATGCATCGTCTGCTCGCGCTGCGTGCGCGCCTGCGAAGAAGTGCAGGGCACATTTGCGCTGACGATTGAAGGCCGTGGGTTTGAAAGCCGCGTTTCGCCCGGTATGCATGAGCATTTCATGGGTTCAGAATGTGTGTCGTGCGGCGCGTGTGTTGCCGCTTGCCCGACTGCAACGCTCACCGAAAAAAGCGTGATTGCGATTGGCCGGCCCGAACATTCAGTCGTTACGACCTGCGCTTATTGCGGCGTTGGCTGTTCATTCAAGGCTGAAATGCGCGGGCAAGAATTGGTGCGGATGGTGCCCTATAAAGACGGTAAAGCCAACCGCGGGCACTCATGCGTCAAGGGCAGGTTCGCATATGGTTACGCCAGCCACAGCGACCGTATTTTAAACCCGATGATCCGCGATACGATTGACCAACCGTGGCGTGAGGTGAGTTGGGGCGAGGCGATGGAATTTTCCGCCAATAAAATGCGTGGTATCCAAGCTACCCATGGCCGTCATTCGATTGGCGTGATCACCTCATCACGCTGCACCAATGAAGAGACTTATCTGGTGCAGAAACTCGCCCGCGCGGTATTTTTGAACAATAACACCGATACCTGCGCCCGCGTTTGCCACTCGCCTACCGGTTATGGTTTGGGGCAAACGTTTGGCACGTCAGCCGGCACACAAGATTTCGATTCGGTTGAACATACTGATGTGGTGATTTTGATCGGGGCAAACCCGACGGACGGCCACCCGGTATTTGCGTCGCGGCTGAAAAAGCGTCTGCGCGGCAAAAACGGCAAGCCCGGCGCGCACTTGATTGTGATTGACCCGCGCCGCATCGACATTGTTGAAACACCCCATGTCAAAGCCGCACATCATTTGCCGCTACGATTGGGCACCAATGTGGCCGTTGTGACAGCGCTTGCCCATGTGATCGTGACTGAAGGGCTGATGGATGAAGACTTCATCCGCACCCGCTGCGATTGGGATGAATTTTTGGATTATGCGGCGTTTATATCGCTTCCGCAAAATTCGCCGGAAGCAATAGAACTTTTGTCGGGGGTTGACGCGCAAGAGTTGCGCAAGGCGGCACGCCTCTTTGCACGTGGCAGCAATGGCGCGATTTATTATGGGCTCGGCGTGACTGAGCACAGCCAAGGTTCAACTACCGTGATTGCGATTGCCAATTTGGCGATGCTGACCGGCAATATCGGTCGCAAGGGCGTTGGCGTTAATCCGCTGCGCGGCCAGAACAATGTGCAGGGCGCCTGCGATATGGGTTCGTTCCCGCATGAATTACCGGGCTACCGCCATGTGAAAAACGACGCTGTGCGCGAAACGTTTGAAAGCCTTTGGGGCGTGAAGATCGATGATGAGCCGGGTCTGCGCATCCCCAACATGCTGGATGCCGCCGTCGAAGGCACGTTCAAAGGGATTTACATTCAGGGCGAAGATATTCTGCAATCTGACCCCGACACAAAACACGTGGCTGCCGGTTTGGCGGCAATGGATTGCGTGATCGTGCATGATCTGTTTTTGAATGAAACCGCCAATTACGCCCATGTGTTTTTGCCGGGTTCAACGTTTTTGGAAAAAGACGGCACGTTCACCAATGCCGAGCGCCGCATTAATCGCGTGCGCAAGGTGATGAGTCCGAAAGCAGGTTATGCCGATTGGCAGGTCACGCAATTGCTTGCGAATGCGATGGGTGCGACGTGGAATTACAGCCACCCGAGCCAGATTATGGATGAGATTGCGGTGCTGACGCCATCGTTTGCCGGTGTGTCTTATGCCAAGCTCGAGGAACTCGGTTCAGTGCAATGGCCGTGCAATGAGGCTGCTCCGGAAGGCACGCCTCTGATGCATATTGACGGTTTTGTGCGCGGCAAGGGACGGTTCATCAACACAGAATATGTGGCGACGGAAGAAAAAACGGGGCCGCGCTTCCCGCTATTGCTGACTACGGGCCGCATTTTGAGCCAATATAATGTCGGGGCCCAAACGCGCCGCACAGAGAATATTCAGTGGCACGAAGAGGATTTGCTGGAAATTCACCCGCATGATGCTGAGGTGCGCGGTGTAAAAGAGGGCGATTGGATCAAACTTGCTAGCCGCGCCGGCGAGACTTCACTGCGCGCTAAAATCACGGATCGTGTATCAACGGGCGTTGTTTACACGACCTTCCACCATGCCACCACGCAAGCCAATGTGATCACCACTGACTTTTCAGATTGGGCGACAAATTGCCCTGAATATAAGGTGACGGCAGTTCAGGTGTCGCCCTCCAATGGGCCAACCGATTGGCAGCGTGCCTATAATGACCAAGCCGCACTGTCACGCCGGATCGCGGCTGAGTGATGGGGGTTACCGGAAAGTTTGCCAGACTAACCTCTCCCCTTGCGGGAGAGGATGTCGGCTTTAGCCGACAGGAGAGGGGTTTCTTGGGGAATCCAGTCACCGGGAAATTACCCCTCTCTGTCACCCCAAGAGGTGACATCTCTCCCTCAAGGGGAGAGATTGGTGCCAAGCAACCTCACCATCTCATCTACCGCAACTCCACCTTCACCACCGGCACACGCACCCTTGCCGAAGAGACCGCAATTGCCATCAGCTATAATGGTTCCACCCATGCTGTATTGATGGCCACACCACAGGATTTGGCAGATTTCGCTGTCGGGTTTTCGCTCACAGAAGGAATCATATCTAGCGTTGAAGTTATTGAAAAGATTGAGCTTGTCAAAACTCCGCTTGGCGTTGATGTGCAAATAAGACTTGCCGGTGACGTTGCGGAAAAGCTGGCCGCACGCAAACGCTCCATGGCAGGGCCGGTGGGTTGCGGCCTCTGCGGGATTGAAAGCCTTGAAGGCGCAATGCGCCAAGTTCCACGTGTGACAAGCCTTGCCATTTTTTCACCGGCTGATATTTCAGATGCGGTTAAAAAACTTGGCGAAAACCAGCCAGTAAACGCTGAAACCCGTGCCGTTCACGCCGCAGGGTTTTATGTTCCAGGGCAGGGGTTGTTGGCTGTGCGGGAAGATGTCGGGCGGCATAATGCGCTCGATAAACTGATCGGTGCTCTGGCTGCGCAGGGCTTGGATGCTAGAGCGGGCGCGGTTGTTTTGACATCGCGCGTATCCGTCGAAATGGTGCAGAAAACTGCGATTGCAGGCGCTGGCTTAGTCATCGCAGTTTCGGCGCCGACCGCGCTTGCTGTGCGCACTGCTGATGAAGCTGGCATTACGTTGGTTGCCATTGCCCGTGGAAGTGAGTTTGAAGTTTTTACACACCCGGATCGGGTTAAAACCGGAGTTGACTTTGATGTTGCCTGATGTTGCAGAACATGGTGCACTTGACCACCACGCAATGGTCGAGGCCAAAATCGTTCGTATGGCTAACCAAATTGCCACCTACTTTAATTCGCAACCCGAAGTTGAACGCGCAGCAGGCATTGCCTCTCATATCAACGATTTTTGGGAACCGCGTATGCGTAAACATTTGTTTGAGATAGCAGATCAAACGGCTGGACAGTTGAACGAGACTGTACGCCAAGCCATGATATTGGTGAAAAGGCCAACTTGATCTTGACGGCTATTTGAAAAGCCCCCTTGCTTTTGGCACCTTGACGCATGATCATTGCGTCAAGATCGGGAGGGACAAATATGCCTATGGAATTGCAGGACGAAGTGCGGATTGCCGCCCCACGTGACGAAGTTTATGCCGCGCTGAACGACACCGAAATCCTGAAGGCTTGCATCCCGGGTTGTGAAGAACTCATCCGCGTTTCGGCCAATGTGCTTGAAGCCAAAGTGGTTTTGAAAATTGGCCCGGTCAAAGCGAAGTTTGGTGGCACCGTTACCCTTAACCCTAGCAAGGCGCCGGCAAAATTTTCGCTTAGCGGTGAAGGCAATGGCGGCATTGCCGGTTTTGCCAAAGGCGGAGCAGATGTGGAACTGGAAGTCGATGGCAATGAGACCATTTTGCGTTATACAGCCAAAGCCGATGTTGGCGGTAAAATGGCGCAAATGGGCAGCCGCTTAATTGTGAGTGCATCGCAAAAACTTGCGCGATCATTTTTTGAGAAGTTTGCCGAGAAGGTTACCGAATAGATGTCGTTTCTCAAAAAGTTATTTGGCGGCGGTGACAAAACAGAACCTGTCGCCAAAACCGAAGAACCGCTCGATTATAAGGGTTTTGCAATTGTTGCTGCACCGATGGCGGATGGCGGCCAATTTCGCGTTTCCGGCTTGATCTCGAAGCAATTCGGAGAAGAAACCAAAATACACAAATTCATTCGCGCTGATGTGTTTGCCGACCGCGACGCGGCGGTTCAAGCAACCATCCGCAAAGCACAATTGATTGTTGACCAAAGCGGTGATGCCATATTCTAAACAGCACCCTTTGCAGCCAAACCCTGTATGACCGGCTGCATGAGCCCGTCAAAATTGCCGGATGATAAAATCAATACAACGTCATTGGGATTAGCGGCATCAACCACTTCGGCAACCGAATTAAACGGGCGGATGTCGTTGTGCCATTTGCCCGCTTCAGTGAGAATCTCATCCAATGACGCTTGGTCGTGTGTGCCTGCGCCCTGTACCGGCGGGCGGTGAGCAAACACAATATCCGTGTCGTTAAATGCGGTTTGATATTGTGCCAGCGCGTTGCGATTGCGCCATGTGAATGTGTGCGGCTCAAATAGAACAATCAGGCGGCTATCTGGAAAGTGCAGCCGCATTGCATCAATTGCGGATCGGGCTTTTTCGTGGCTGGAACCAAAGCCCTCATAGACATGAATGGTTGAAGCTTTCGGCACTTTGCGGTCAAGACGGCGGGTCAGACCCTCGAATGCTAAAATTGCCGATTTGAATTGATCAAAACTGACAATGTTATCGCCAAGCAGGACAGTGGCGGCAGCGAGGATGTTTTCAACGTTGTGGCGGCCCAGCAAAGTGGTTTGAACCACGCCCAATGTTTTGCCATTTTGAACAAGTGTAAAATTGGTCAACGCGCCGGGGGCTAAATCATGCGCCTGCCAATCGGCATCTCTCGTCGCAATGCCATAGCTGCGTTTGCGGCCCTTGAAATTAACATAAAATGAACGAGCGTTTGATTCTGCGGTGCAGGCGACCAACAATCCGCCATTTTCAATTAAAGCCATGAGACGTTTAAATGGTGCGTGGTAATCGTCCAAAGTCGGAAACACATTTACATGGTCGTGGCAGGCAGCGGTAAGCACAACAGTGTTGGGGCGGTAATGCTCAAACTTTGAGCGGTCATCCCAATTGGCAGACGGGTATTCATCGCCTTCCATGACAAAATAGTCGCCGTTGCCTAAATCGGACGTATGTTC
>JANMFT010000190.1:0-2578 GCA_031374255.1 Limoniibacter sp.
GTTTCTTTGGTATTTTGGAACTGACAAGCGCTACGAAGACGTCAGCCACCATATGGTTTTGATGGGCCCACGCTACCAAGGCCTCCTCAACGATATCTTTAACCGCAAAATTCTGGCCGATGATTTCAGCATGTATTTGCATCGGCCCAGCGCGACTGATCCGTCAGTGGCACCGGAAGGCTGCGACGCGTTTTATGTGCTGGCCCCGGTGCCAAATTTACAAAGCGGCGATGACTGGAAAAAATTGAGCGAGATTTATCGTCTCAAAATTGAAAAAGAACTGGAAGTCACTGTTCTGCCTGAACTTTCAAAGCATGTCGTAACGTCTAAAGTGCTGACGCCTTTACACTTTAAAGACACGTTGCAATCATGGGCAGGCGCGGCATTTTCGCTTGAGCCGACCTTGTTTCAGCTTGGCTGGTTCCGCCCGCATAATCAGCACGACACTGTCAAAAATCTCTATTCGGTGGGCGCTGGCACCCACCCCGGCGCGGGTATGCCGGGTGTTATTTCGTCGGCTAAGATTTTGGATAGCATCGTGCCACATGGCTCAAGTCTTGTGAAAGCGGCGGAGTAACATGAACGCAGAAATATCATGAATGCTTCCGTAAGATTTGAACTTGACCCCGCCCTGCACGAAGCCTGCGTGGAATCGATCCGCGCCGGTTCAAAAAGCTTCCATGCGGCTTCGCTTTTGCTCCCATCCCGCGTGCGTCTGCCCGCCCGCGCGCTCTATGCGTTTTGCCGCGCGTCGGACGATCTGGTCGATGACGGGCCCGCTGAAATAAGCGGCAAACGCTCCAACGCTGCCCGCCTTCGCGAGAGATTGGCTGCCGTCTATTCTGGCAACCCCGGCGATGCTGTTGAAGATCAGGTGTTTGCCAAAGTGGTGGAGGCTTTTCAAATTCCGCGTGTCGTGCCTGATGCTTTGGTTGAAGGCTTTGAATGGGATGAGGCTGGCCGCACTTACGAAACCATTGACGAACTCTGCGCCTATGCCGCCCGCGTCGCTTCAACCGTCGGCATAATGATGACTTTGATTATGCGCGGACGCGACCGTGCAGTGTTGGCCAGAGCTGCTGACCTTGGCTTTGCAATGCAACTCACAAATATTGCCCGCGATGTTGGCGAAGACGCGCGTCTTGGCCGCCTCTATCTGCCGCGCCAATGGATGCGTGAAGCTGGCCTTGACCCTGATCTTTGGCTCGTAAACCCCACCCACAACAAACAGCTTGGCTTGGTAATAGCGCGCCTCTTGGACTACGCCGCCATTTTCTACGACCGGGCGCTTACCGGCGTTGGTGGCCTGCCGATCGATTGCCGCCCTGCCATCCGCAGCGCCGCTTACATCTACCGCGACATTGGCCGCGAAGTCGCAAAAGCTGGTTTCAATTCGGTCGATACCCGCGCACATACATCCAAAAACCGCAAAATTGAATTGATCGCTTTGGCTGCCATGACCCCGTTTCAATTCTCGCCGGTGCTGACACAAGCCACGCACCCGTCAGGGCAGTTTCTGGTTGATTCCAGCGCATCGCGCGAACCGCTCGCCATTCGCGGCCTTGATGCCAAAGCCGGACGTTTGATTGAGTTGATGGCACTCAGTGCAGAACGCCGCCGTATCGCAGACGCGCTGTAACGCATGGGTGCGCTGGCAAACTATGGCGGTTTGATCGAAGTTGCCCTTAGCTTTTTCGGCGTGACCACTTTTGTGTGGTGGCAAATGCGAGAACTCAAGCGCGATGTTGCAGCGCGGGAAGCGCGCGAGGCGGCTGAACAAAAGAACGCTGTGGAAAGAACTAAGATTTAGATTCTTCATGGTGAGGACGCGCAAAGCGCGTGGACTCGAACCACGAAGGCTGCAGAGAATTTGATAGCATTATTTTTTGTCATCCTCGCGAAGGCGGGGATATAGCTTTCGTCAAACAATCGGCTTGCTGGATAGCTGGACCCCTGCCTACGCAGAGGTGAGGGTTAGAGTTGGCGGCGTTAAGAGGCTGCTTGGGAGTTCTAGCCTCTAAGCGTTCACCCCTCACAAAATCCCCGGCAAATTCAGCTGGTGCTCCCGCGCACAAGAAAGCGCCACATCATAACCGGCGTCGGCATGGCGCATCACACCGGTGGCCGGGTCGTTCCACAGAACGCGCTCCAAACGCCGCGCGGCATCGTCGGTCCCGTCAGCCACAATCACCATGCCGGAATGCTGGCTAAACCCCATACCAACACCGCCGCCATGATGTAGTGACACCCACGTCGCGCCGGATGCGGTGTTTAAAAGTGCGTTGAGCAATGGCCAATCAGACACAGCGTCAGAGCCGTCTTTCATAGCCTCAGTCTCACGGTTGGGCGAAGCAACCGAGCCTGAGTCCAGATGATCGCGGCCAATCACAATCGGCGCTTTAAGCTCGCCGGAAGCCACCATTTCGTTAAACATTAACCCGGCGCGGTGGCGGTCGCCCAAACCAATCCAGCAGATGCGGGCGGGCAGGCCCTGAAACGCAATACGCTCCCGCGCCATATCAAGCCAACGGTGCAAAGGCGCATTATCCGGAAACAGTTTTTTCATCGCGGCATCGGT
>JANMFT010000209.1:0-1983 GCA_031374255.1 Limoniibacter sp.
ACCCAAAAGATGACGGTTTCTGAAACCGAAGTCGCCGTTGAACTCATCGGCATGAACATGTGGTATGGCAATTTTCATGTATTGCGCGACATTGATTTGAAAGTCATGCGCGGTGAACGCATCGTGGTTTGCGGCCCGTCAGGCTCCGGCAAATCCACCATGATCCGATGCATCAACCGGCTCGAAGAGCACCAAAAGGGCCGCATTCTGGTTGATGGCATTGAGCTGACCAATGATCTCAAAAAAATTGATGAAGTGCGCCGCGAAGTCGGCATGGTGTTCCAGCATTTCAACCTGTTTCCGCATCTGACCATTTTGGAAAACTGCACGCTCGCCCCAATTTGGGTGCGCAAAATGCCTAAGAAACAAGCCGAAGAAATCGCGATGCATAATCTGACCCGCGTCAAAATTCCGGAGCAGGCGCTGAAATATCCCGGCCAATTATCTGGTGGCCAGCAGCAGCGTGTGGCGATTGCACGCGCGCTCTGCATGAACCCGCGTATCATGCTGTTTGATGAGCCAACATCGGCGCTCGACCCTGAAATGATCAAAGAAGTGCTCGAAACCATGGTTGGCCTTGCCGAAGACGGCATGACAATGGTCTGCGTCACCCATGAAATGGGCTTTGCCCGCCAAGTCGCCAACCGTGTGATTTTCATGGATCAGGGCCAGATTGTTGAACAAAACACGCCCGACGAGTTTTTCGACAACCCGCAGCATGAACGCACGAAATTGTTCCTAAGCCAGATTTTGCATTGAGTTTAAGAGTGTTTTTGAGACTTCGTCATCCTCGGCCTTGTGCCGAGGACCCATACTTGTTTGCAGCATATCGAGGAAAGCATGGGTCCTCGGAACTTCGCCCGAGGATGACGAAGAGTGGTGCTGAAGTAGGTTTGACATCGATTCAATTCAGCTTGGCGATCCATACAGCCAGTCCAGCCGCTTTAGAAAAAGGGTTGGCGGAACGAGTGGCATAACCAAATTCCGACCCAAAGCCATCGTGCCGCCCATTTGATAAATCGCACGGTTTTGGGCTGATAGCGCTGCAACACGGGCAAGGCGCAGCTGGCGCTTTGTTTGATAGGCCACAAATGCGGAGACAACATCAGGGCAAGTTGCGATGCAATCCGCGAGCACCATTGCATCCTCGATCGCCATTGCGCCGCCTTGCGCGGCATGAGGCGTCATCGCGTGAGCCGCATCACCAATCATCACCGCGCGGCCTTTATGCCAGACATCGCTCTGAACAGATGCCAGAGGCCAAGCCTTCCAATCGCTGGCTGTATTGATCAACTCTTTGGCTTTACCACCAAACGCCTCTGCGTTCGGCGGTCGATCGTTGGCAGACACATAAACCAAATTCAGCACCGGCCTTGCGCCCATTTTATAGGCCACCAAATGTGTGCCAGCATTTATATAGACAGACACTGCATTTGGATTGTAATTTTGTATCGGCAGCGTTGCCCGCCAAGCAGTCTGGCCATCTGCTGTCACTTTTGCATCTGGGTCAATCTGCGCGCGCAAGGCTGAGCTTATGCCATTGGCAGCAATGATCAGATCATACTTTTCGCCAGCAATTTCAACGCCATTGGCGATATCGCTGAATCGTTCTATCAATTTACCGGTTTTAATTTGGATGTTTGAATTTCGATTTGCAGCCTCAAGCAACACGCTTTGCAAATCCCCGCGATGGGCAACCAAATACGGCGCGCCATAGCGTTGCTGCATCATTGACTTAAACGGCAAAGTGCTGAGAACAGCGCCTGTCTTGCCTTTCACCAGTTGCAAAACTTCAGGTTCAAAGCTCATGGCTGTAACCGCTTTGTCAAGGCCAAGCTTGCTCAAAACCTTATTGGCATTGGGCGACAGTTGAATGCCTGCACCAGTATCTTCTAGAGTGTTAGCCCGCTCAAAAACTTTTACCTTATGACCGTTTTTTGAAAGTGCCAGCGCCGCTGTAAGCCCGGCAATGCCACCACCTGC
>JANMFT010000264.1:0-1689 GCA_031374255.1 Limoniibacter sp.
CGCGCCGGTTTCTTCAATCAGGAACCGCGCCAGAGATGGCTCCATTTGTGAGTCTGGAAAGAAGAACACGGATTTGCCAGATAGCCGGTCGGTGTAATTCGAAACCGCACGTTTTGCGCGGGTGCGGCCCGCCTCGGTGGCGGCATTAAACACGGTATCTGAAACACCAAACCGTGTCGCAATCGCCTGCAGCCAATCGGTTGTGCCGCGCTCACCCAAAGGAAACGGCGCGGCAATCCGGTTGGCCCCGCGCCGCTCAAGGGCCGTCGCTGTCGCGCCTAAATAAGGCTGCGCCAAAATATAATGCGAGTTCGCGCCAATTGTTGGCATTGAGGCTGCATTACGGCCCGGCAAGAAGCTGACATTGGTAATGCCAAAGGCCGCAAACATGCGGGCAAACTGGTCTTCCACGGCATCCGCCAAAGAACCAGACACGATTAAGTGCGGCGCGGCATCGGAGGCAGCAGCGGGCAACTCAGCCACGAGTGCAGCCAGAAAATTATCTTCGCCTTGGGTGAATGTGGTCTCAATTCCGGAGCCGGAATAGGCCAGCACACGGCACTGGTTTTTATATTCGGCATCCATGCGTTTGGCAGCGCGCGGCAAATCGAGCTTAATCACTTCAGACGGACAAGAACCGACCAGCACCAGCATTTTAATATCGGGTCGGCGGGCAAGCAGACGGGCAACCACAGCGTCCAATTCGTCATTCATATCCGCCAAACCGGCCAAGTCTTTGTCTTCCATTACCGCCGTTGCAAAGCGCGGCTCCGCAAAAATCATCACTCCGGCGGCGGATTGAATAAGATGCGCGCACGTGCGCGAGCCAACCACCAGAAAGAACGCATCCTGCACTTTGCGGTGCAGCCAAATGATCGAGGTCAGGCCGCAAAACACCTCATGCTGGCCGCGCTCGCGCAAAACCGGCTGAGCGCCGCAACCAAGATCATCAATCTTTAAATTACGGACGACTTCGTTCATGCCGCACCACCTTGAAACAATGCTGCCTGCAATCTGGCGCGCCGGAGCTTCAAAATGAATTGGACGGCATTGACCGTGTATGTCGCATAAGCCGCCAGCGCCAAAGCCATCATCTGGTGTGGCGACAGCACGGCGGTATAAAGCGCGATCAAATAAAATGTGTGGAGCGCAATCACACCCATCGACACAACGTCTTCCCAAAAGAAAGCAGGCGCAAACAAATATTGGCCGAAAACAACCTTCTCCCAAATCGCGCCGGTAATCATGATCGTGTAAAGCGTCAGCGTTTTAGCAACGACCGACATATTCGCCGCCGCCAGCCCCTCACCCGTCATCAAAAAGCGGGCGATCAATGCAACGCTGATCAGCATCACCAAAAACTGAAAGGGCGCGAGTAAGCCTTGAACCAATGTCCAGCGGGTTGAGTCGCGGCGGAAGCGTTGCTCGGGGGTGTAAAGGCCAATACGGTCAAGTTTTCCGGTGCTGCTAGCCGCAACTTCCGCAAAACTTTGTCCATTTTGTGCAATGGCCGCCAATTTAACTCCCCGCCTTAACCTAAAGTCTCTCCGGACTGTCAGCCAAATAAACAAGACGTTCGAGAAAGTGTCAATTTGTTTTGACGTTTATTCTGGTTTACAGTAGTCGTAGATGACACGGCCCAAAACCGCCAAAATCAGTACCCAAACCGCTTCCAAAACCTCTTGCCGC
>JANMFT010000280.1:0-5961 GCA_031374255.1 Limoniibacter sp.
CAATGTATATCATTTTTTGCACCATAATCGGCTTGGCGCTGGCCATTTTGCTCGACCAGAAAATCCGCGGCGAAGGCTTACTGCGGCCGATTTACCTCTATCCAATGGCGCTGTCGTTCATCGTCACCGGCGTTGCATGGAAGTGGTTTCTTGACCCCGGCATCGGCCTTGAGGCGGTAATGCATTCATGGGGCTGGGACAGTTTTTCGTTCCGCTGGATCAAGGACAGCAATTTTGCAATTTACACCATTGTCATCGCCGCCGTCTGGCAATCCTCCGGCTTTGTCATGGCGATGTTTCTGGCGGGCCTTCGCGGCATTGATAATGAGATTTTGAAAGCGGCGCAAATTGATGGCGCTTCCAACTGGCACCTTTATAGCCGGATTATTATTCCGATGATGCGCCCGGCGTTTTTGTCGGCTTTTGTGGTGCTGGCGCATTTATCGATCAAATCCTACGACCTTGTGATTGCCATGACCGGCGGCGGACCGGGGCGCGCCACCTATGTGCCTGCCATTGCCATGTATGATTTCACCTTCACGCGCCAGTCGATGGGCCTTGGGGCATCATCCGCCATTGTGATGCTATGCATGATTGCCGCTGTCATCGTGCCGTATCTTTACAGCGAACTTGCGCAAGGAAAACAGCAACAATGAGCGCCGCAGTTTCTCAAAATGTCGCCATTCGCACGTCGCCGTTTGCGCGGGCATTGATCTACGCACTGCTGATTATCATCGCGGTTTATTACTTGCTGCCGCTCTACGTGATGCTGGTCAATTCACTGAAACCCTTGGAGGAAATCCGCCAAGGCCAGATGCTCAATTTGCCGCAAACATGGACGTTGGAGCCATGGCGCTCTGCGTGGTCAACGGCGCAAATCGGCGTCAGCCCGACCGGTCTTCTGCCCTATTTCACCAACTCATTTTTAATGGTGATCCCGGCTGTTGCCATTGCCACTATGCTGGGTGCATTGAATGGTTACGTGCTCACCAAATGGCGCTTTCCAGGCGATAATTATGTGTTCGGATTGATGCTGTTTTCGTGCTTCATCCCATTTCAAATCGTGATTATTCCAATGGCAGCCGTGCTGGGTTTTCTCGGCCTATCCGGCACGATCCCCGGTTTGATTTTGGTGCACACGGTTTACGGTCTTGGTTTTACCACTCTGTTTTTCCGCAATTTTTATGCGGCATTCCCGACGGAGTTGGTACGTTCAGCCATGATTGACGGCGCTGGCTTTTTCAAAATCTTCACCCGCATATTGCTGCCTTTATCACTGCCCATCATCATCGTTACGGTGATTTGGCAATTCACCAATGTGTGGAACGACTTCCTGTTTGGCGCCTCGTTCTCTGACTACGACTCCTTCCCGATGACAGTGGCGCTTAATAATCTCGTCAACTCCTCGACGGGCGTTAAAGAATACAACGTCCATTTTGCCGGTGCCATTTTGGCCGCGCTTCCAACCCTCATCGTCTATGTCGTTTCCGGCCGCTATTTTGTGCGCGGCCTGATGGCAGGCGCAGTCAAAGGCTAATCGATATGTCTGCTACAACCACACCTTTCATGCAGATTGCGGGCCTGCGCAAAAGCTACGGCGAACTTGAAATTCTAAAAGGGATCGACATTGAACTCGATAAAGGCGGCTTTCTGGTTTTGGTCGGGCCATCGGGTTGCGGCAAATCCACTTTGCTGAACACCATTGCCGGCTTGGAGCCGATCACCAGCGGCACAATCAGCGTTGATGGCCAGCCGATCAACGATCTACACCCCTCCAAACGCGATATCGCGATGGTGTTTCAATCTTACGCACTTTATCCAAATATGACGGTCGGCGGCAACATCGCCTTTGGTATGGAAATGCGCGGCGTGCCCAAAGCCGAACGTGAAGTGGCTATCGCCAAAGTCGCCAAAACCCTTCAAATCAGCCATTTGCTTGACCGCAAGCCAAGCCAATTGTCTGGCGGCCAGCGCCAGCGTGTGGCGATGGGCCGGGCTTTGGTGCGCGACCCCAAACTGTTTTTGTTTGATGAGCCGCTGTCAAATCTGGATGCCAAACTGCGCGTGGATATGCGGTTGGAAATCAAGCGGCTGCACGCGGCGACCGGCAAGACGATTGTTTACGTCACGCACGACCAGATCGAAGCCATGACGCTGGCCACAAAAATTGCGGTTCTCAAAGATGGTGAGTTGCAGCAATTCGGCACGCCGCACGAGATTTACACCAAGCCTGCCAACATATTTGTAGCCGATTTTATGGGCTCGCCTTCGATGAATTTGCTGCCCGCCAAAGTGATCAGTGGCAAAGCCGGTTTGCTGCTTGAACTGGTACAAGATGGCAATAAAGTTCAATTGGCCATTCCTGCAACGATTGTCAGCGGCGCATTGGTTGACGGCCAAAGCGTCATTCTTGGCATCCGCCCCGAAGCCGTTACCGACAAAGACGGCGCTGACCGAAACACCAATGCGATTGCCATGCTGGAAGGCCGCGTTGAGTTGGTGGAACCCGCCGGTTCCGATACCTTTGTCATCACGCATCTGGCGGGCAAAGAAGTCACCGCCCGCATGCGTGCCGATGTTGTAGTGAGACCGGGAGAAACCGTGCCGTTTGCGTTTAATCTTGATAAGGCTGTGCTGTTTGATCCTGAAACGCAAAAACGGCTGTAATTCCTATGTCTGATGTAACGCCCGATATTGTGATCATCGGCTCCGGTATGGGCGGGGCAACGCTCGCCGCCGGATTGGCGGGATCGGGCCTTCGCGTGTTGATTTTGGAAAAAGGCGATCATCTGAAAGACACGCCTGAAACCCGCGACGCCCGCGCGATTTTTCAGGGCGGGTTTTTCCGCCCCAAAGAGATGTGGCTTGATAAAGATGGCAAGACGTTCAACCCCGGCAATTATTATGTGGTTGGCGGCAACACCAAGTTTTATGGCGCGGTTTTGTTCCGCTACCGCCTCGAAGACTTTGAGGAACTGGCGTTTCCCGAAGGCGGCGTGTCACCGGCCTGGCCATTTTCCTATGAAGAGTTGGAGCCGTATTATTCGCGCGCCGAACACCTTTATCAGGTGCGAGGGTCTGAAGGTGAGGATGCAACCGAGCCTTACCATTCGCAACCCTATCCACACGGGCCTGTGCCGGATGAACCGGCGATTGCAAAAGTGCGCAAGCATTTGAAAAATGCCGGTCTCAACCCTGCAACTTTGCCATTGGGCGTTGATATTGAACGCTGGCTCGCGCGAGCGCCAACCCCGTTTGATGCTTACCCCGATACGCTAACCGGCAAGATGGATGCTGAAAGCTGCGGGTTGGCAGCAGCGCTTAAAGACCCGAATATCACGCTGCAAACCAACTGCGATGTGGTGCGGCTTGAGACAGATGCAGCCAATAACATCAGTGCGATCATCTATCGGCGGAACGGAATTGAAGAAAAGATTGCCTCCAAATTAGTGGTGCTTTCTGCCGGTGCTGTTCGCTCGTCTGTTCTGCTGCTCCGCTCCGCCAATCTGCAAAACCCTAATGGTTTGGCTAATAGCTCGAATCAGGTCGGGCGCAATTTCATGAACCACAACGCCACCTTCATGCTGGCGTTCAACCCGTTTCGCGTAAACGATTCTGTCTATCAAAAGACGATCCATTTTAATGATTTCTATTTTGGTGATGGAAAACAAAGCGGGCCAATGGGGCAGGTCCAATTGCTCGGCAAAGTGACTGCACCCATTCTCAAAACAGTGCTTTGGTTCATGCCGGAATGGGCGTTGCGGTTTTTGAGCCGCCGTATGGTGGACTGGTATTTGGTGTCTGAGGATCTGCCCCGGCCCGAAAGCCGTGTTCGCGTTGAAGGCGAGCAAATTATTTTGGATTGGCAGCCGTCTAATATGCAAGCGCATGAAAAACTTTGCATAGCTGTGCGTCAGAAAATGTTGAAAGCCGGTTACTGGTTCACGTTTTCAACGCCGGTTGACGGCCGCCTGCCGTCACATCAATGCGGCACCGTCCGGATGGGGCTTGATCCGGCAACTTCGGTATTGAACTCTTATTGCCAAAGCTGGGATCATAAAAACCTCTATGTTGTGGATGCCGGTTGTCTGCCGACATCTGCTGCGGTCAACCCGTCGCTCACCGTTGCAGCACAGGCATTGCGGGTGGCAGATCACATCAAAACTCTGGGGCTGGCAGCATGAAACGCGTCGCAATCGTAACAGGCACAGCGCGCGGAATTGGTGCTGCGATTGCCGCAAAACTTGGCGCTGATGGCTTTGAAGTGGCGCATCTCAACCGCACACCTCGCGCAAATGAGTTTGCTTTCGAGCTCGGTGCAATTGAAACCCATGAAGCCGTTGTGGCGGAAGTCATCGCCCGTTATGGCCGTATTGATTGCCTTATCAACAATGCCGGAATCGCCTCGCCTAAGCGCGGCGACTTTATGGATTTGGAGCCACAAACCTTTGACACAGTAATGAGTGTCAATTTGCGCGGCACAGTGTTTTTTACGCAAGCCGTTGCCAAAGCGATGATTGCGGCTAAGGCCGATCAACGCCGATCCATTCAATTTATCACATCTGCATCAGCGGTTTTGGCATCTCCCGAACGGCTGGATTATTGCATGTCTAAGGCTGCACTCGCGATGTTTGCCAAGGGCCTTGCTTTGCGGCTTGCCGCTGAAAACATCGACGTTTTTGAGGTGCGCCCCGGCATCATCAAAACTGATATGACAGCGGGTGTCACATCAAAATATGATGACCTCATTTCCAAAGGTTTGGTGCCTGAGGCGCGCTGGGGCCTGCCCGACGACATTGCAAAAATCTGCACGGCGCTTGCCTCCGGCGCGCTTCCGTTTTCCACCGGCTCCATCATCGATGCTGGCGGCGGCCTGCATATTCCAAAACTTTAAGGCTGACGAATGCGTTATGATTTCATCATTATTGGAGGCGGATCAGCGGGCAGCGTGATGGCAGCGCGGCTGTCTGAAAATCCGTCAGTTAATGTACTGCTGCTAGAGGCAGGCGGGCGCGACCGTCACCCGTTTTATCATTTACCCGCTGGCTTTGCCAAAATGACCAAGGGCATCGGGTCTTGGGGCTGGCACACCGTGCCGCAGCGCCACATGAGCAATATGGTGATCCGCTATACGCAGGCCAAAGTTATCGGCGGTGGTTCATCCATCAACGCGCAGATTTATACGCGCGGCAATGCAGCAGATTACGACGAGTGGAGGCAAATGGGCTGTGAAGGCTGGGGCTATGAGGACGTGCTGCCATATTTCCGAAAAGCCGAAGACAACGATACTTACGACAATAAATATCATGGCAAAGGCGGGCCTTTGGGGGTCTCGCAGCCGTCAGCGCCCTTGCCGATTTGCGAGGCTTACTTTGCTGCTGCCGCTGAACTCGGCATTCCGCGTAACCACGATATGGCCGGTGAAACCCAAGATGGCGTTGGGTATTACCAACTGACGCAAAAGAATGCGCGGCGTTCCTCTGCCGCTATGGCCTATTTAGCACCGGCCCGTGGCCGTAAAAACCTGACTGTTAAAACCAGTGCTCAAGTCAAACGCATCATTATTGATAAAGCCCGTGCCACTGGCGTTGAAATGCTGGACGGAACAAAATTTGAAGCCACCCGTGAAGTCATTCTGTCATCAGGCGCGATCGGCTCTCCACGAATGTTGATGCTATCTGGCATCGGCCCAGCTGATCATTTGCGTGATGTTGGCATCGAAGTTGTGCTTGACCAGCCGGGCGTTGGCTCAAATCTGCAGGATCATCTGGATTTGTTTGTGATTGCCGAATGCACAGGGCCGCACACTTATGACCGCTACGCCAAGCCGTTATGGTCGGCGGTTGCAGGCCTGCAATATTTGCTTACGCGCAAAGGGCCGGTTGCCTCTAGCCTGTTTGAAACCGGCGGGTTTTGGTATGCCGATGAAAACGCCCGCTCGCCTGATATCCAGTTTCACTT
>JANMFT010000287.1:0-3628 GCA_031374255.1 Limoniibacter sp.
GTTTCGAACCCTTCGCCGTAAGCGCGCGTGAAATTTTTGAAAGACGCGTCAATTGTTTTTTTGAGCGCCGTCAGGCTCTCATTATTCATGGTTGGAAATTCAGTAAGCCATTCCATGTTGCGCCCCCGCTAATTGAGAAAACTCCGGTTGGAGATTTTTATGGCCTTACCGGATAGAAAAATGGCGGGATATGACTCCCGCCATCATTGTCAAAGATTACATTACAGAAGCTTTGATTTTTTCAGCAGCTTCCGGTGAAACCCATTTTGTCCAAACATCAGCATTTTCTTTGATGAAGTGCTTTGCGCCATCGGCGCCGGTTGCCTGATTATCGGTCATCCATGCGAGGAGTTTGCCAACAGTGGCATTGTCCCAGTTACGGGCAGCAAGGTAGTCATAAGCTGGCCCACCGGCTTCTTTGAAGCGCTTGGTTACAACAGTGAACACTTCCGATTTGGCCCATGCGTTTGGCTTAGGATCCGGGCAATCCGGAACGGATGTGCAGGCATCCCAAGCGGCTTTGTCATGCTCGACGCCATGGCCGAGACGGACCATTTCATATTTGCCAAGAATAGCAGTTGGTGCCCAATAATAGCCAAGCCAACCTTTTTTCTGTTCAAAAGCCTTTGCAATTGAACCGTCGAGGCCGGCAGCTGAACCAGTTTCCACGAGGTTGAAGCCGGCAGCTTCAGCACCATAGGCTTTGTACAAATTGCTGGTCGAAATTCGGCAGTTCCAACCTTCCGGGCAGTTATAAATGCCGGATTTACCATCATTTTCTGGATCTGGAAACAATTCAGGACGCTTTAAAGCATCAGCAATTGTTTTGATGTCAGGGTTTGCATCGGCGATGTATTTTGGAATCCACCAGCCTTCAACGCCACCTTCGTTCAGCGATTCAGCGGCATAAAACAGGCGGCCTTCGCTGACAGCACCATCAAGAACGGTACGCATTGAGTTGATCCAGGCTTCCGGAGCAATATCCGGCTCACCTTTTTCCATCATTGATGTCAATGTTGGCTGGGTGTCACCGGCAACCATTTCGGCGTCACAGCCATAACCGGCTTTCAAAATCAACGCATCAATATTTGCCAGAACTTCAGCTGAAGCCCAGTTCATGTTGGCTATTGTTACTTTGCCGCATTCAGCGGCATTGGCAGAACCAGCAAGCATAAACATGCCAGCGGCGAAAACGGTTGAAGCGAGAAGCTTCTTCATTGTGGAACCTCCGAGTTTGCCGGGTCCGTTGTTGTTGATCCCAAGGGCCCGACTTCCCCAGAACCAATTCAAGAGTTTCAACACTCTTTCGAGCGCGAAATATGAGCCTAACTGAAAGAGACGTTAAATCAATCCAAGCCGCATTAAAGTTTCAACGCAAATGAAACTGAATCTGTTCTGATTGCGACGTGAATTCGCGTCATGGCGCAGATATGCTATATTTTGCATATGTTTATAGGCGAATGCAGGGTCTATACGGCGCGGTATCATTTAAGCCCGGGCCTTAACCATGCGAAACGATAACGAAAAGTTGACCAGCGCATACAATCGCGGGCTGAAAAACGAAAAGACAGGCAAGGTTTCGTTAGCTGCCAAAGCTTACCGCGAGTGTTTGGAACTTGACCCTGATGATTTCGGCGGCGTGGCGATCCGGTTGGCGTCGCTAGGTGAGGGCCCAGACCCTGATGGTGCGCCCGCCGCCTATGTGGCGACTTTGTTTGACCAGCACGCCGAAGTATTCGACGACATATTGGTCGAGCAGCTTGGTTATGCAGTGCCGCTAATGGTTCCTGACAGATTGACCGCGCTGAAGCGCAATCATTTCCCGCGCATGCTGGATTTGGGTTGCGGAACGGGCTTGACCGGTGAGGCTATGCGCGCGCGCGCGGACTTCATCATTGGCGTTGATTTATCAGAGGCTATTTTGGGCATCGCAGATGAACGCGGGTGTTATGATGATTTATATTTGGGTGAGGCGGTTGCGTTTATTCAAGGCTGGGATGAAGCGCCGTTTGACTTGATTACCGCAACCGACGTGCTGCCGTATTTGGGTTCGCTCGAAGTGATGTTTGAGGGTGTTACCAAGGCGCTGACCAAAGGCGGCGTTTTTGTGTTTTCAACGGAAACGCTGGGCGATGAAATGTTTGGTGCGCGCGATTGGAAAGTCGGCCCTCATCAAAGGTTTCATCATAAATTGAGTTACGTTGAGAGCATGCTTGCGGCAGCCACGATGAGCGTGCTGCACAGCGAAGTGATTGTCGTGCGCACCGATGAGGGCGATCCGCAATACGGGCATTTGGTTGTGGCAATAAAAAGTTAGTGCGTGGTTCGAGGCTCACCGTCGCCTTGCTCCGGTTCACTCCTCACCATGAGGGAACTCAGTGACTGTTAAATAAGAAGCCAAGATGAACTGTAAAAGTACAGTTAGCCACCAACACCCTCATAGTGAGGAGCGCGCATTGCGAAGCAACTGCAAGCCTCGAACCACGCACTATTCTAACTATGCAGGGGGTGGCCTTCATTGGCGATGGCAAGCGTAAGTGCTTTGGTGCGGTATTCGCTAGGACTCATGCCGACGCGATCGCGGAATGCGCGGTTGAACGGTGCTAGCGAGGCAAAGCCTAAATCAAAGGCCAAACCGGTGATCTGCTCGCGCGCCAACTCCCCTTTGCCCAAACGGCGCTTTGCCTCTTCGATGCGCTGATCATTGATGAAGCTCGCAAAATTGCGATGGCCCAAATGATTGTTGATAAGTTTGCGCAAGCGGTGCTCCGGCATGCTCATTTTTGCCGCCAGCGATCCGATGGTGAGGTTTGGTTCCAAATAAACGCCGTGTTCCATAAGTGTCCGCAGGCGGTTCAGTTCCAGACGGTCGGCGGGTGCGAGCGTGGTTTCATTTACTGCTTTTGAAGTGACCGGCATGCTGATCAAATTTTCGCGCAGTGAACTGATTGACGTTAAAAACGCAAACAGGGTTGCCAGCACCGCACCACTTTGCAGGAACATGGGGACGGCACTTTCAATCTCTAAGGCTTCCAAAAACACAAAGCCGACAATCACCACGCCTGTAACCGGAATAATGCAGAGCAGGGCTTTGGAAAGCTGGCGGCGGTTTTCCACCAGATCATCGCGGAAGTTAAAAAATGTCACCCGCATTGCGTCGGTCACAAGTGCAAGTGAGTATACAATGTGAGTGAGTTTTATCGTTTCGGCAAATGGCAGCTCAACCATGCAAATTGGAATAAACATAAGTGCCGTAGTGGCTATGACGAACAGTTCGATTGACCCTATGCGATATTGTTCTGAAGCTAGCGCACGGGTGAACATCCAAAACGTAACGACCGTCATAAAACCAATGAACTGAACCAGGCTAATGCTTGCAGCAGCTAAACCAGTTTGCGAGGTCACTGGATTAAAAGTCAGTTCGAGAGTTGGATAAAAGACATAGGCAGCCGCGCACACCATGAAAGCACAACACAAAAGCGCGCTTAGAGTGACCGGAAGTTGCCGCAACATCTGCACAATTATAATTGCAGAAAGGCTAAGCGACCCTCCGCGAAATATCAGATCAAGATGTGCTGCGAAATCCATGGGGCACCTTAGCCGGTTCTGGCGGGTTCGAGAAGGGTCG
>JANMFT010000323.1:0-3271 GCA_031374255.1 Limoniibacter sp.
CCAGAAAGGCCCGAATGTGGGCCTTTCGTTTTATGCGTTTTTTGCAAACCGCAATGATGATCCGGAACTTTTGATGGAAGCTGCCGAATGGTGGATCCGGACCCATAAGCTTGATCACTTTGAGAAGGCGGTCAAAATCAAGCAGCTGGTTCTGGGGATTTAGATTTTCTGTCGCAATATTGCGACTGCCAGCAAAATCTGCCCCAACATGATGGACGTTCTGCCAATGGCTTGCAGTGCTGCGGTTGGAGCGAATTGAAAAAATTCGTTTGGCACCAACAAGAAACTGGCAATAGCGCCGACGGTCAACAAAATGGCTGCAAGGCGCATTTTCCCGGCCAGGAAAATTGCCAGCATTAGCGCCCACAGGCCGGTCATCAGACCGACCCCTAGCAATTCGCCTAGCGTACCACCGCCATATTCGTTCAGCGCTGTAAAGGCAGCTTCGACAGCAGGCGCTTTACTGGCATCGGCTGATAGCAGGCTTGCGAGTGCAGGCATGGCCACCAGCCAGCGGGCAATACCGAGTGCTTTGAACACGGCGGCAAATGCCATGAAGGCAGCGGCTAGCCAAAGCGAGATTGATGGTTCTTTGCCAAGGCGCATCAGCAAGGCCAAGCCTAGCGGCAAAGTGAGCAGGGAAGAGGTGAGATATAGTCCGTAGCCAAAACGCACTTTGCTTAGGTTAGCGGAGATCGCGGGTAAAATTTCGTTATAGGGGAGGCCAAGGCTGGCGGGCCAGTTGATAGCTGCAGCAAGCACGCCAAAGGCGGCAAAAAACAAAGCCGGTTCGAGGATGAGCAGGGCAGCCGAAAGCTTGCCCGCGCGAGTGGTATCAATCGTGTTCATGGTTTTTCCTTGAGTTGATTATTTTTGAAAGCGTGACGCAAGCGTTGCACGGACCGCTTGGTTGAGCGGCGTTTGAGGAAAAGGGCCGATAAAGGCTTCAAGTTTTGTGCCATCAAGGCGGTGGGGCACATCCCAAAGGTAACGCATTTCAAACAACTCATTGACCATGCGGATGAAAGGCCGGACAAGTTGCAAAAAGCCCCACGGGAAAGACTTAACCGGGATTTCTTTGCCGGTTTTTTTAATCATAATGGCGTTGATTGCGTCCTTTAGTTCGGTTCCATTTTTGATGAAGTGACCGGGAAAGTTGAAACTTTCAAAGCCATGCGGAGTGTGGGCGTCGATCAGCCGCGCGGCGGCATCGCCGACATCCGGGATATAGGCCCATGAATGGCCGATATTCATGTTGCCCGGATAGGCGATGGATTTTGGCACGCCCGGTTTGCCACCAAACAGGCCCGCTTCAAACCACGTGCTAACCGCGCCCGGGCCGAAGAAATCTCCCATACGCAGCACGATTGTGTTGACACCATCGCGTGCGGCTTCTTTCAAGGCCCGCTCCATCGCAACGCGGATTTTGCCTTTGCGGGTGACAGGGTTTTGCGGTGAGGTCTCAGTTAGAACCTCGCCTGCATCCGGCCCATAATTGTAGATGTTTCCCGGAAATAGGATTGCTGCGCCCGAGGCCTTGGCAGCGGCTATTGCATTGCTAAGCATTTGTAATGCGTCACTGGCCCATTCGGGGTAAGGCGGATTGACGCCATAAATGATCAGGTCTTGGCCGGTGCAGGCCGCCGCAACCTGAGCCGCGTTTTTAGCGTCGCCCTCGATGATTTGGTGGTAGGGTGTTGAGTGATTTGTGCTGCGCATAAAGCCGGTAACCTGCCACCCTTTGGCGACTAGTGCTTGGGCGACTGATTTGCCGAATGCGCCATTGGCTCCGATTACTATGGCGCTTTTGCTATTGAGTTTCTGCATTATGAAATGCTCCTTTGATTTTTGCGCCAAAATATACTACCTTAAAAATGTATGCACTTGCGGAAATTTACTGCTAGTGTATGCAATTTTGCATGATGAAAGATGACGAGAAAACAGCTTTGGATTGGGCCTTGCTGCGCTCGTTTGCGGCGGTGATGCGCCATGGAACTTTGAGTGCAGCGGCAATTGCAATCGGGCAGACCCAGCCAACAATCGGGCGTCATATCAGATCGCTCGAAGAGGCAATCGGCGAACCTTTGTTTGCCCGGCGCGGCAATGCGCTAAGCCCCACCGACCGCGCATTGGCTTTGTTTGAACGCGCAAGTGCCATGGAAGAAGCCGCGTTCGCTGTGGAGCGGGATATTGCCGGTGCACGTAAAGGGGCATTGGATAAAATCTCAGGAACTGTGCGATTAAGTGTTCCTGAAGTGCTGGGCAGTTGTCTTTTGCCACCGATTTTGGCTTCATTTCAAGCTCAGTTTCCGGCAGTTGCCATTGAGCTTATCGCCACCAATTCCAGCAATGATTTGCTGCGGCGTGAGGCCGATATTGCAGTCCGGCTTTACCGGCCCCGCCAGTATGATTTGGTAATGGCATTGGTCGGCAAAGTTTATGTTGGCCTTTATGCAACACCTGAATATTTACAGCGTTTTGGGCGCGTTGAAACCATCCATGATTTTTCCAAACACCGTTTGATTGGCGAAGACCAAGGCGACCGGCTGCTCAAAGCCATGGTGGATTTTGGTCTGCCTGTGAAGCGGTCTGATTTTGTATTTCGTTCAGATAGCATTTTGGCGCAAATCGCCGCCACCGAAGCGGGCATGGGTTTAGGCGCTGGCATGACGCTGGCTTTTGATCATGCCAAGGTCGTGCGTGTGTTGCCTGACGCGATCAACATCCCCTTTGATGTGCACGTGGTCGCCCATGCAGACCTCTACCGCAGCCGCTTGATGCGGGCATTATTTGACCATTTGGGGGAGGAGTTGATGGGTGCTCTGAGTTCATAGCTTAATGAGATGAAGTGATACGGATTGATGTTTCGATTTGGTAGTTTTTCATTTCGTGTTCAATGGATGCCAGCGGCAAAGTATTGATGCATGCTGTCGCGCCGGCGGCAATTTCGTTTCTGAGCAAGGCCCGCACCGCAGCTGCAGCCGCCATCACCGGAACGTTCGGCCCGTCGCCATTTTTGGCTATGAGTTTCCATTCTCCCAATACGGATTTTCCGTCTTTATCAAGCCCTGTCGCACGAACAATCATTGCTCCGGTGTCACCGGTGAATATGCGTGTGAACTTCCGTGCGAACTGCAAGAGTGGTGTCAGGCCCGTAAGATTTCCCAGAAGGCCTAAACGTTTCAGGTGTGAAAGCGCAATAATACCCCATTGTTCAATGGGAGATTCCAAACCTGCTTGAAACAATAATCGTTCTTGCACATTAAAATAT
>JANMFT010000363.1:0-6838 GCA_031374255.1 Limoniibacter sp.
GTCGATTTCATTTCGTGAAGGCAATTTCACCACCGGCACTTTGCTGCCGGAGAACCCGACGCTGGAACATTGGTATTTGAACTCATTGAGATACAATCGCGAACCCACGGCCAAAGTCATATTGTCTTCGGAACGAATGAGCACCGAAGCCGTTGCATATTCATTGACGCAGCCGATGAACACCAGCACAAAAACCACAGCCATAATCGGCACGGCAAGAGGCAGAAAAATGTATCGGAAGGTCTGCCACGGCGAAGCGCCGTCCATTTGCGCGGCTTTATCAAGAGCTGGGTCTATTCCATCAAAATAGCCCTTAAGCGTCCAGATATGCATCATAATGCCGGACATATAAACGAGGATCACTGACCAGTGGCTGTCGATGCCGAGCAGCGGCGAGACCTCACCCATACCATCAAAAATCGCAAACAGCGCAACCAAAGTGAGCGTGGTTGGAAACATTTGGATAATCAATAAACTATCCAGCATTGCGCCGCGCCCTTTGAAGGTAATGCAGCTAAAGGCGTAGGCTGAAATTGTCGACAACGCTAAAACACCGATGGCGGCAAACAGGCCAATCTTCACGGAATTAAACATCCATAACAGCACAGGATAAGGAGGCTCAACCACAGTGCCATCGGCACGGGTGTAATCAAGTCCGAAAGCCAAATACCAATGTTCCAGCGTCGGGTTCTCCGGCAGCAAAGTGCCGGTGGTGAAATTGCCTTCACGAAATGAAATCGACACCACCATCAAAAACGGAAACATGATCAGGCAAATAAACAGGATCATGAACGCGTGGGCTGCGAACTTCTTGATTAAAATATCGCGCGGATGTTCAACTATCATGACCGTGCTCCCCGTTTTTGTGTGGCGCGGCGCATTGCGGCGAAATTGGCATAGGCCAAAATCGCAACCACTATGAAAATGAGCAGCGTTATTGCGCCCGCCAAACCAAATTGCTGGCCGGTATCCATAAACGCCATACGGAAGGTGAACGAGCCTAAAATATCGGTTTTGCCCGCCGGTATCAGTGTACCCGGAATATCCGGCCCGCCGCGCGTCAGCAGTAAAATCAACACGATATTATTGAAGTTAAACGCAAACGTGGCGATGATCATCGGCAAAAACGGTGGCAAAATTTGCGGGAGAGTAATGGAGAAAAACACCCGTTTTGCCGATGCGCCTTCCAGCGCCGCCGCCTTTTTATGTTCCTCCGGAATGCCCTGCAAAAAGCCCATCGCAAGCAGCATCATGTAAGGGTAACCGAGCCAGACATTCACGATTAAAATCATTGAGCGCGCCAAAAACGGGTCTGTCGCCCAAGCCGGACGAATGCCCGCAATGGCCTCCAAAATCATATTGATCTCACCGAAATTCTGGTTGAACAGGCCGCGGAAAACCAAAATGGAAATGAAGCTTGGCACTGCGTAAGGCAGGATCAAAAGCACACGGTAAATGGCTTTGCCTTTCAAGTGTGGCCATTGCAAAATGATCGCAAGCGCAAGCCCAACTGCAAAGGTCAGGAAGGCGGATGCCAGCGCAAAAAACAGCGTCCAGCCAAAAATCCCAAGCATCGGCCCGCGAATTCCCTCTTCTCGAAACACGCGTCTAAAATTGTCCCAGCCGATGCCAACGCGCCAGCCGGGC
The DNA here is from genome assembly GCA_031374255.1 of Limoniibacter sp. GTDB lineage: Bacteria > Pseudomonadota > Alphaproteobacteria > Rhizobiales > Rhizobiaceae > JALOTE01. Next base: position 1,648 of record JANMFT010000363.1, read on the forward strand.
GCAACCGTTTCACCTTTGGAATTGGCAAAAAATCCGCGCGAGGGATCGGGCGTTAAAACTTCGCCCGTGGCAACGGCTTTAAGCGAGCCATCGTCCTGCAATTGATATTCGGATGTGACGGCGGCAAACTTGCGAAGGCCCGTATTTTTAAGAACCGTGCCATCTGGCAGTGTTATGTCGATTGCGGCCAAGCCGTCACGCAGTTTGATTGCCTCGCGCATCGGTACCATTTCGACAGCCGGTAATGACGCTGCCGTGGCCTTTACAGATGCGGCCGCGCCATCCAACGCCACTGGTTCACTGAGGAACTCACCACTCTTGGACGGCAAGAAAACGCGGTATTTGTTGCCTTCAGGAATCAACACAAAATCGCGCTCGGTAGCGGGGTCAATCGATGTTGATGACAGCAAAACCTCAGTTGCACGCTTTTGGGTGAGCAAATTGAACGATGAGTAATTGGTGAAACCAAGATAGATTGTGTAGATCACCGGAAACGCCACAAAGATTGCAATTGCCGCAATGCCGGGCAGAATAAACCGCGCATTATAAAAGCGCTGCAACCCGAAGATGATAGCAAAAGCAGTTGCCACCGCCAGCATGATAAAGCCGATCAAAGGCTGGCCAAATGTATAAAGTGTGAATGCGATGTAGAACAGCAGCAGAGAAAACAGTGCCACGAAAACAAGTCGAGGTATGCTTTGTGATGGCGCTAATATCGGCAATCCAGCTTGCGTAATTGCGGCCATAGTGCCCGTCCTCCCAAACGTATCACCGGAAAAAACCGGAGGGGCAAACCCCTCCGCAACAATAGAGATTATTTACCAGCCAAAATGCGTTTTGCTGCATCATTGAGCGAGTCTTCAACTGACTGCGCGCCCGTCGTGATGTTCGACAAAGCCGGTTGCATCGCGGACCAGAATGCGCCCATTTCCGGGTTGGATGGCATAGGAATGCCGCCCGACGCATTGATCAAAGTGGCCTGCACATTGGGGTCTGTTTGCGCTGCAGCGGCTGATGAATCCGCTAAAGCGCCCAGATCAGACTTGCCGTTCCAGGCCGCCAATCCTTCATCGGTGAGCATGAAGTTTTCAATCAACTCAATCGACAAATCTTTGTTCTTGGAAGCCGCGTTGATAGCCGCTGAATACACGCCAAGGAACGAAGGCGACGGCTTGCCATTGACGCTTGGTACCGGCGCAACACCAAAATTGATTTTCGATGTTTTTAAATTTGCCCAAGCCCAAGGCCCGTTAATGACCATGGCAACTTCGCCCTTATTCATTGCACCGTCCATCACGCCATAATCAACGCCTTTTGGCATGGTGCCACTATCGATTAAATCTTTGAGCACCTTGCCACCCGCAATTGCGCCTTCATTATTCACGCCGGTTTCTTTGCCATTGTAAGTGCCGTCAACTTTCTTGAACGCAAAACCGCCATTGGCCATCAACATTGGCATGGTGAAATAGGTGTTGTTGTAATCCCACATAATCGCGGTTTTGCCGGCTGGCATTTTGATGGCTTTGATTTCTTCAAAAGTTGCAGGCGGTGTTGGCACGAGATCTTTATTATAGATCAGGCCAACGGCCTCTACGGCAATCGGGTAGCCCCACATTTTGCCACCAAACGTTACAGCATCAACCGCACTTGGCAAAATGCCGCCGGTAAATTCAGCAGAAGGTGTAACCGGCGCAATCAAACCGCCCGCGGCCCATTCGCCAAAACGGTCATGTGCCCAAAGCACAATATCAGGGCCGTCGCCGGTCGCTGCCGCCTGTTGGAATTTATCAACCAGCGGGTCAACTTCTTCAACCACAACAGTGACGCCCAAATCTTTGGCAAATTTATCAACCACGCTTTGCAGCAAGTCTTTGGATTTGCCACCACCCATCCAAATGGTAATTTTGTCAGCGGCAAAAGCGGGCAACGCGACGCTCAGCATCAACACTGCGGTGGTCAGTTTCAGGATCATTTTCATGTGGATCTCCTCCTGGTTGGTGTTTGCAAATTTATGCCATTTTCAATGTTCCAAAAAAGGCTTGGCATTGGGCCAATTTTACAGTGCGACTACCAATTTCATATTCAAAGCTTGCCGCTAAAACCGGCTCCAGCACAGCCCCGTCGGGGATCAACCACTTGGCGGCTTTATCGCTGAGGTTGAAAAGGCAAAGCGTTTTAACATCCCCCAAAATACGCTCAAACGCCAGCACATCCGGCCCGCTGCGCCAAAATTCAATGTCGCCGGTGATCAGTTCAGGATGTTGTTTCCGGAAAGCCAAAAACGCTTTGTAATGCTCATAAATCGAGCCATCGACATTCACTTGGGCCGCTGCAGCACGTGCATTATGCTCCACAGGGATGGGTAACCAAGTGCGGTTGGCTTTTGAAAATTCCGCATTGGGTTTATTAGCATCCCACGGCATAGGCGTGCGGCATCCGTCGCGGCCTTTATACTCCGGCCAAAACGCAATTGCGGCTGGGTCTGTCAAATCCTCAAATTTAATGTTGGCCTCGGTAAGGCCGAGCTCTTCGCCCTGATAGAGGCAAATTGAGCCGCGTAAGCTCAGCAAAAGGCTTGCCAATAATTTGGCAAGCTTAGGCTTGTCAGCAATATCTTTGCCCAGTCGCGACATATGACGCACGACATCATGGTTGGAAAATGCCCAGCACGGCCACGCATGTTCATCACCAAATGCTGCCGCCGCCTTGGCAAAATTACTGATGCAATCGCGATAATGATCGGGCGAAAATTGCGGCCCCAGCATATCAAATGAATAGCACATATGGAGGCGATCGCCACCGGATGTATATTCCGCCATGGTTTTAAGCGACCGGCTTTCATCACCGACTTCGCCAACCGCAGAGCGGTTTTCAAACTCATTGAGCAGCGCGCGAAACCGCATCAGAAACGCAATATTTTCAGGCCGGGTTTTATCAAACAAATGCTGCTGGTGGCCATAAGGGTTTACAGCGGGCAGTTCACCCTCCGCCAAATCGACTCCGGGATTGTCGCGTAAGCGCTGATCGTGGACATAATAATTGACAGTGTCGAGCCGGAAGCCATCCACCCCGCGCTCCAGCCAAAACCGCGCCGCGCTGAGGACAGCATTTTGAACGTCCATATTATGGAAATTCAAATCCGGCTGCGAGGCTAAAAAATTATGCATGTAATATTGGCGGCGGCCCGAATGCCAAGACCATGCCGATCCGCCAAACACCGATTGCCAATTGGTGGGCGGGTCACCGGCCGGCTTGGCATCGGCCCACACATACCAACTAGACTTATCATTATGGCGCGACGACCGGCTTTCCTGAAACCACGGATGCTGATCTGACGTGTGCGAAATAACCTGATCAATCATGACTTTAAGGCCAAGCGCATGGGCTTTGGCGATCACCGCATCAAAATCATCGTGTGTGCCGAACAGCGGGTCAACATTGCAATAATCGGCAACATCATAACCCATGTCTTTCATCGGCGACGTAAAAAACGGCGACAGCCAAACGGCATCAACGCCCAAGTCAGCCACATAATCCAGCCGCTCAACAATGCCTTTCAAGTCACCAATACCATCACCATTGCTGTCTTGAAACGAACGCGGGTAGATTTGATAGATGACAGCGCCGCGCCACCAATCGGCATTAACAGTCACCGCTTTTGCCGTTGAAATATCCATAAAGTCCCCGTGTTTGCTTATGGTCAGCCAATGTCAAAGGCTGCCTTTAAAGCGCTTTCAATATCGCGGGGAAGACAAAACAAAGTCAACCCGCGACATTAAATTTTGAAGTGGAATTGACAGGTTTAAGTTTCACAGCGAACTTGGCCAAAATCGGGAGAAAATCATGGCGTCGCGCAATGCAGCTTTGAAAATGGATCAAGCCATACCCGTGCTTGAAATCAACAACCTCCGCAAATCCTACGGCGATGTGGCGGTGTTGCACTCCGTTTCGGTGGATATGAATGAGGGTGATTTTCTCGTTCTGCTCGGGCCATCAGGCTGCGGTAAATCCACTTTGCTGAACTGCATAGCGGGGCTCGAAACCATCACGTCCGGCGAACTCAAAATCGCCGGCAAAGACATGACGGCAACACCGCCGAAAGACCGCGATATTGCAATGGTATTTCAATCCTACGCGCTTTACCCCACGATGAATGTAGGCGAAAATATCACCTTCGGCATGAAGGTGCGCGGCGAAAGCAAAGAGCGCCAAAATACCGAACTAAAACGCGTGGCTGATGTGCTGCAAATCGCGCCATTGCTCGAGCGTAAACCTTCCGCTTTGTCCGGCGGACAGCGCCAGCGCGTGGCAATGGGCAGGGCGCTGGTACGCAACCCGAAACTCTATTTGTTTGATGAGCCGCTTTCCAATTTGGATGCCAAACTGCGTGTGGAAATGCGCGCCGAAATCAAGCGCCTCCACGAAACTGTCAATGCCTCGATTGTTTATGTGACCCACGATCAGGTTGAGGCAATGACGCTGGCGACCAAAATTGTGATTTTGAAAGACGGCCACGTTCAGCAGACTGGCACGCCTTTGGAGATCTATGAGCGGCCTTCAAACATATTTGTCGCCTCATTTTTGGGCTCGCCGCCAATGAATTTGGTACCTGCAAAGGCCACTACCTCCAATGGAAAAACCAGCCTGTTGTTTGAAGGCGAAACTGCAATGAACATCAATTTAGGCAAAGATATCGGTGTCGCGATTCGCGATGTTTTATTTGGCGTTCGCCCTGAAGAGTTTGTCGAAGCGAGCGATGGTAAAGGCTTTTTTGGGGCAGCGCTGCTGGTGAAATCTGTTGAGCGCACCGGCTCAGACACCTTTGCTTCCGTTGGCCTTGGCAACCATTTTGTGACTGTGCGTCTGCCTGCCCGGTCAACCGTGAAAAACGGTGATCACTTGGCGCTAACAGTTCCGCAAAATGCCGTCCGCTTGTTTGATCAGGCGAACGGCAATTTGATTGGTTAGCTGACTCAAAATATTTGCAATGATTTTCGATGATAGGGCTTGCACCTTTCGCATTGCGGGTTGAACAATAGCCGCTTAGTTCCGTTGTTGAAAACATCAAATGTACCAAGCTGCTGATACCCGTTACGACACTATGCAATACCTCCGCTGTGGCAAATCCGGGCTGAAACTGCCCGCCATTTCATTGGGGCTCTGGCACAATTTTGGTGATGATACGCCGCAT
>JANMFT010000384.1:0-2062 GCA_031374255.1 Limoniibacter sp.
ATATTTGCCGCCGGTTGGCTGAGTATCGAGGTGCGAACCCATATAGACCGGCAGCGCGGAAGCATCTTCGCCGGGCCGCGTCATGAACATATTGCCCATGGTATCAACGCCCATGCTCATGCCTTCAGCCTCGCACCAGCGCTGAAACAGCTTGCGGCCTTCGGAGTCTTCGTCTGTCAGCGCCTGCCGGTTATTGCCACCTGCAATGCCCGGGCCGATTTTGGCCATGTCCATCTGCATGTCCCAAAGGCGGTCAGGATTGGTGCGACGATTGGCGCGAAGTGTCATTGTGGAAGCTCCCGTTGTGGAGCTCTGTCGCCAGAAAAAATGGGTTGTTGCAACTGAAATTGAGGCAAATGTGTTAACGCCGAGCGTCATCCCTGCGAAGGCAGGGATCCAGCTTAACAAAGCTTCCAGTTCTTTAAAAAAGCTGGATCCCCGCCTCCGCGGGGATGACTAACGTGTTAATTTTATTATCTTATTTCAATTCAACTTCAACAAATGTCATCGGTTTATCACCGCCATTGATCACGTTATGATGCACGCCTTGCAGCCGGTCGTAGGCAACACCGGTCTTCATAACCACCGTACGCGACGTGCCATCCGGGTCTTCAAGCAGCAATGTGCAATCGGTCACCGGCGTCACCACATAATCATAACCGTGGACGTGCCAGCCGGTTTCCGCGCCCGGCTCAAAATCAAACCGGGTTACCCGCACACGGGCGTTGTCTATGAGGATTGTGGCGGTTGCGGTGAGGCGGGCAGCATAGTGTGACATGGGCTAAATTGGCCCTAGTTTGGAGGCATTTGCAATGAAAAAGTGCACCAATTTACGCACATTTTTCCATTTGGTTTATCCAAATAAAACGAACGCATTGTGAGATTTTACATTGCTAAAACTCTTTGCTGTTCATCATCTCAGCTGTAAATTTAAGCACCCACCCCAAGCTCTGGGGCTGCGTCTAAAATCAAGCAATCATCAAATGCATTTTTAATCTCGTTTGCCTTCACAATCATGGCAAGTGTGGCTGCAGTCGAAACCGGCGGGGAAAATAGAAAGCCTTGTATCTCGTCAATGTTAATCGCGGTCAGGGTTTCAAACTGGTCTTGAGTTTCAACGCCTTCAGCGATCACATTAAGTCCAAGTGATTTCCCAAGTTGGATAATGGCTTCTGCAATTCGGTAATCATTGCCGCCGCGCGCAAGATTTTTGACAAAGGCCCGGTCAACTTTCAGCCGGTCTAGCGGGAATTGTTGGAGAAACGATAGCGAAGAATAACCAGTGCCAAAATCATCAACCGCCACACGAATACCCTCGGCGCGCAGCGCAATCAAAACCCGCGCGGCATCCTCAGCGTCTTTGATCAACGCATTTTCGGTAACTTCAAGTTCTAAACGCTTGGCATCAAGACCGGTTTCGCTCAGCACCCGCAGAACGGTCGCGACCAAATCCTGTTTAAAAAACTGTACCGGCGAAACATTCACTGAAACCAGGCAAGCCTCGCCATTGATCAGCGGCCAATCTACTGCTGTTTGGCAAGCCTGCCGCAGCACGTATTCACCCAGCTCCACAATCAGGCCGGTCTCTTCAGCAATTGGGATAAATTCTAGCGGTGAAATAAGCCCATATTCAGTATGTTGCCAACGCACCAGCGCCTCAAAACCTTTGAGTTTGCGTTGTCCGGCGCAAACCTGCGGCTGGTATTCCACAAAAAAATCGCGGTTTATAATTGCGCCGCGCATATCGTTCTCGAGGCGTTTGCGGCGCTTGGCGCGATCTTCTAATTCCTGCCGGAATATTGACCATTGGCCACGTCCGGACTGCTTGGCTTCATATAGCGCCATGTCTGAACACCGCAGAAGTTCACTCATACTTTTTTGATGGTCAGGATAGACGGCGACACCAAGCGAGCCGCCAACAAATAATTCCAAGCCGTCCATGGTGGATGGCTCGCACAGTGCGTCCACAAGCCCATCGCAGATGAGTTTTAACTCTGATTGCCAATCGGCACATTCCAAAGGTTTGGCAAACACAAATTCATCACCGCCAAATCGCGATACA
>JANMFT010000392.1:0-2813 GCA_031374255.1 Limoniibacter sp.
GTATTTGATGTTTTTAAGATTGGTATTGGCCCGTCAAGTTCCCACACAATGGGGCCGATGACAGCGGCGTCGCGTTTTTTGGATGAAATTATAAACGGCGATTGGGTTGCACCCGTCGGCAGCCATGTTGCATCCATTCAGGCCAGTTTGCACGGATCGCTGGCATATACCGGCGTTGGCCATGCAACCGACCGTGCGGTGATTTTAGGTTTGGCCGGGCAATCTCCTCGTACAATTGATCCTGACGCCATGGATGCGATGGTTGAGGCGATAAAAGCCTCTAAAACCGTGACTCCGCCCGGCCATCCGCCGTACAATTTTGATCCTGCCGTTGATTTGATTTTTGACCGTAAAAACCGACTGTCCGGACATGCCAATGGTATGAGTTTTTCAGCTTTTGATGCTGATGGGCGCTTGCTGTTAAAGCAGATTTATTATTCGATTGGCGGCGGATTTGTTGTCACTGATGAAGAATTACAGCGGGTCGAAAACAAAAGTGCAACGTCTGTGATGACAGGAGTGCCTTATCCATTTCGCAATGCTGTCGAGATGCTCGATATGGCGCAGAAAAGCGGACTTTCACTGGCGGGTATGAAACGTGCCAATGAAGAAACTATCATGAGCCGTGCCAGCCTTGATGCAGGCTTGGATGCCCTGCACGACGCGATGATGGGCTGCATCGACCGCGGCATGTCGCAAGACGGCATTTTGCCCGGCGGATTGAAAGTCAAACGACGCGCCAAGGCGATTGCAGAACAGCTATCTTCGGAATGGCAAACCAACCGTTTTAACCCGATGCTTGCCAATGAATGGCTCGGCGTTTATGCTATGGCAGTAAACGAGGAAAACGCTGCCGGTGGACGCGTTGTGACCGCGCCAACAAACGGTGCGGCGGGCGTTGTGCCAGCGGTTTTGCGTTACTTAAAGCAGTTTGCAGAAAACCCGACACGCGCTATGGTACATGATTTTTTACTGGCCGCAGCGGCCATCGGTGGCATTATCAAACATAATGCTTCGATCTCAGGCGCTGAAGTTGGCTGTCAAGGTGAAGTCGGCTCGGCCTCCGCAATGGCAGCTGCTGGCGTTGCAGCTGCCCTTGGGGGCACACCTGAACAGGTTGAAAATGCCGCAGAAATTGCGCTGGAGCATCATCTTGGCATGACTTGCGATCCCGTCGGCGGCCTGGTGCAAGTGCCGTGCATTGAACGCAACGGCCTAGGGGCGGTTAAGGCGGTAACGGCGGCTACGCTTGCATTGCGCGGCGATGGCACACATTTTGTGCCGCTTGATGCCTGCATTGAAACCATGCGCCAAACCGGCATGGATATGAATGAGCGCTATAAAGAGACCAGCCAAGGCGGCTTGGCAGTCAATGTTGTTGCCTGTTGATATCATCTGTGGATGGGATCGCTCACGCGTTGACCTTACTGCCTTCCCGCCCACATTGAACCTATGGCTCTCAACATTCTAAAACTTTGTGTTGGTGCGGAAAGCATCGAGCACCTCGAAGATTACATCAATGCACGTTACCAGCGCGGCGGGCAGTATCTTTTCAAGGGTAAAGCGTTTCACACAACGCGCATGGTGCCCAAGCGCGTTGATGAAATTCTGGAAGGCGGCTCACTTTATTGGGTGATCAAGGGCAATGTGCAATGCCGTCAGAAACTGGCTGGCATTGAGCCGTTTATTGATGGCGAAGGCATTTCGCGATGCCATTTGTTGCTTGAGCGCGAAGTTATTAAAACCCAGTGGCAACCGCGCCGTGCATTTCAAGGGTGGCGCTATTTGAGAGAAGCCGACGCGCCACGTGATTTGTCAAAAGGCGAAGCCGCTGCCGACATGCCCGCAAATCTGCGGGCAGAATTGGCGTCGCTTGGCCTTTTATAAAGCGTTGAGCTTGATTTTGACAGCCAACATACCGTCAGGCGTGATTGCTTTGACACGCGGGCTGGCAACTGGAAATGACGCGCGCCAAGCGCGTGCGCCATGGCCGAGCAAATAACCTACGATATCTTTGGTTTTGAGCCGGGGTCGGCCAAGATTTTGCTTTGCCAGTTGTTTTGCCGCGTCATGCAGAGCCTGAGCTGCTGTTGGCAATTTTGGTTCAGTTTTTGGGCGGCTGAAATTCAGCACTTCATGCTGGTTGATACTCATAGCACAACAACCTTTATTCAGCGGGCAAGCGCCCGAACGCGAAGAACACAAAAGCAAACACACACAAACATAGGCACGTACATAAACAGGCACGTCTTGGTCAGGTAATTTTAGATTTAGCCAGCCACCGCAAAGCAACTCACCTTCTGTTTTTTCAAAACATTACAAGCATTTACAGCGGCCTGTTGAGAACCAAATCCGGCAAAGCGGGCGCGGTGTAAGGTCTGACCATTCTTCTTGGTCTGTTCGATAAAATTGCTGGCAGATGCCAATGTTTTGCCGCCTTTTGAACGGGCTTTATCGAGCAGTGCGTTGGCTCCAGCCTCTGATTCTGCCGCTGCAATCTGCACCATCCAACCGCCAATTGACGCTTGTTTGGATTTTTTCTGAACTGAAGCCGTTACTGTTTTATCAATCTCACCAACGCCAACACTTGGGCGTTTAATTGGCTCTTCTGCGTAAGCTGTTACTTCAAGCGACTTTACAGCTTTTTCCGGCTTGATCGGCGCGACATCCAAAATTGCAACTTCGACATCTTCAATCGGATCTTTGTTGGCTATAATTTCTTTTGGCGCTTCAACAGCAGCTATAAGATCGCCTTGATCAACTTTAGAACCTTTTTTGAGGTAGGTTGCCACCAACTGGCGCATCCGTGCATC
>JANMFT010000413.1:0-2677 GCA_031374255.1 Limoniibacter sp.
TATGCCGGTTTGATGCTGACAGAAGATGGCCCGCAACTCATTGAATATAATGCGCGTTTTGGCGACCCGGAATGCCAAGTGCTGATGCTGCGTTTGCAATCCGACATTGTGCCATTGTTGATGGCCGCCGCAAAAGGCGAACTTGGTGGGCATTTTGCTGAATGGTCGAACGACAGTGCTCTGACTGTGGTGATGGCTGCAAACGGCTACCCCGGCACGGTGGATCGCGGCACAATTATTGAAGGCGTTGAAGAAGCAGAGAAAACCGGTGCATTAGTATTTCACGCTGGCACGCAGATCTCCAAAGGACGCCTACTTGCCAATGGCGGGCGTGTGCTGAACGTTACCGCAAAGGGCACAACCCTGAAAGAAGCCATGGATGCCGCTTACGCAGCTGTTGGCGCGATTGAATGGCCGGGCGGGTTTAATAGAATGGATATTGGCGAGAAGTATGTGTGATTTTTGATCGCATCGCTTTTTCGAAAAACCGCAGACACTTTTTCGAGCGATGCTTACGCCGCTTTTTTCGCCCCACCGGCTTCCGTCATCATGAATGCCTCGCCGCATTGGCGGGCAAGGTCGCGGACAGACAGAATATAACGCTGGCGGTCGGTTGCGGACATTGCGCCGCGCGCATCCAGTAGGTTCAGCATATGGCTGGCTTTGATGCACTGGTCGTAGGCCGGCATGACGCAGAGGTGCAGTTTGCCCTCGCCTGCAAAACCGGCTTTCAGCAAAGCGCCGCATTCTTGTTCGGCATCAGTAAAGTGGCGCAGCAGCATTTCGGTGTTGGCATATTCAAAATTATGGCGCGAATATTCCTGCTCGGCTTGCAAAAAAACCTCGCCATAGCTGACTTTGTCATCGCCCTCTAAGCCATTAAAATTGAGATCGTAAACATTATCGACGCCTTGCACATACATAGCGAGGCGCTCTAGGCCATAGGTCAATTCGCCAGCAACCGGCGCGCATTCAATGCCGCAGATTTGCTGAAAATAAGTGAATTGGCTGACTTCCATGCCGTCGCACCAGCATTCCCAGCCAAGGCCCCAAGCACCGAGTGTTTTGCTTTCCCAATCATCTTCCACAAACCGGATATCGTGGAGTTTGGTGTCAATGCCGATTGCATCAAGCGAGCCCAAATAGAGTTCCTGCAATTTGGTTGGGTTGGGTTTCAGCATGACCTGATACTGGTAATAATGCTGCAAGCGGTTGGGGTTTTCGCCATAGCGCCCGTCTTTCGGGCGGCGCGACGGCTGCACATAGGCGACATTCCAACTTTTGGGGCCAAGCGCGCGCAACGTAGTTGCGGGGTGAAACGTGCCTGCGCCAACTTCCATGTCGTAAGGTTGCAAAATCACGCAGCCGTGCCGCGCCCAATAATCATGGAGCGTAAGAATCAAGCCCTGAAATGAGCGGGTCGGGTCCATGTGAGCGGGGCGCGGAGTCATAGTGCCAATCCTAAACCAGTTAGCGTCTCCTAAGCAGACCCAAAGCCAGCGTCAAGAATTACGGGGCGTATTGGTTTAAAGTCCTACCGCTTCCACACGCGTTACATATCACAGTTTCGCCAACAAGCTTAGGTAGTCTCTAAGTGGCAACATTTCGTCATCAAACCAATCTGAAGGAGATTTAGCAATGGAATCACCGAACAGTGGAGCGAGCGCAGTTCGAGGTGCATTACTTGTTGTTTACCTAACAGCGATCGTTTTGGTGGGATATGCACTTTTCGGCCAGGTTGATGGTGATGGACAGTTGTCTCTTGTTGCCGTCGCTATGTGTTTGTTCGGCATAGGGGCTGTGCTTCCGGGCAATGCTTTGAAAAAATGAGGTTGCTAGCCAAGGCGAGCGTGCTTACTGCGGCAGTTTCAATTCCTGCCCTGGAAAAATGCGCGACGGGTTGCGCTTTAGCTCAGGGTTGAGAGCGATGATTTCGCTAAAGCGCTGGCCGTTCCCCAAAACATCTTGCGCGATTGTCCAGAGCGACTGCCCGGCAGAAACGGTGAATGGCGACTTTGCTTCCACCGCACCATCCGCATTTGCCATTTTAGTTTCAGCAGGTTTTTCGCCTGCATCGGGCGCAGGAACTTCCAGTGCAGCTTTTTGTTTGGCTGCGGCCTCGTCTGCCAATCTGGTTGTCTCAAAGGCTTCCAGACGGGCTTTTTTCGCGATAGCAGCTTCGGTCAAAGCAACGCCGATTTTGTTTTGGATTTTCAGTCTCTCGCCCAGTTCCGGCTCCCCTTTCAGTGCATGGTTCCATTGGAAACGCGCTTCAGTTTTGCGCCCTGCAGCCCAATAGGCATCACCCAGATGGTCATTTACGGTGGCGTCGCCGGGTATAATTGCAATGGCGCGTTCCAGTTCGACGATGGCATCCTCGATACGGCCCAAGCGGAAATAGGCCCAGCCGAGCGAATCAATGATGAAGCCACTGTCGGGCTCGAGCTCAACAGCTTTCTCAACCATTTTGACGGCTTCATCGAGTTTGAGGCCCTTATCGATCAATGAATAGCCAAGATAGTTCAAAACGTCCGCATCATTGGGTTTGAGCTCAAGCGCTTTACGGAAAGCAGGCTCGGCTAGTTCCCATTCGTCCAAGCGCTCGTGGGCAATGCCGCGTTGGTAGTGTAAATTCCAAGCCTCTGCTTGCGTTGGCGAAACAGCGGCAATTGCTTCA
>JANMFT010000433.1:0-4521 GCA_031374255.1 Limoniibacter sp.
AACGAGGGCATTAGTAGCAAGTGTGGTTGAGAGCGACACAAATCCGATATGGTTGGTTTCAAAGCTTTCTGTTTCGAACAAACCACCAATTGCGCCGGAAATGCCGATTGCTAAATCGTGCCGTGTTGTCAGCGATTTTGCCTTGGCGATAACGCCCCGTGTGCCGCCTATCGCAGGATCAAATAAAACAGCATCCGTGAAGGTGCCGCCGGTATCAATGCCCAAATAGAGTTCAGTTTCAGACAAGACGTGATTTCCGGCTTTATTGCTGAAGGCGAGATAACGCCATTTCAATTGCATGCAAGCTGGAAAAAAGCCAAACCGTCATTGTGCGACGGGGAGATTGCTGAATGGCTGACAGTTTTGATTATGTGATCGTCGGCGCGGGTTCAGCGGGCTGCGTTTTGGCCAACCGTTTAAGCGCTGACCCAAGTGTTACCGTTTGCTTGATTGAAGCCGGCGGAGAAGCGAACTCGATTCTCAACCGTGTGCCGGTGGGCGCGGCAGCATTCATTCCAGGGCGGCCAAAAATTTCCAACTGGGCGTTTGATACAGTGCCGCAACCGGGCCTCAACGGTCGCAAAGGTTATCAGCCGCGCGGCAAAACGCTTGGCGGTTCATCGGCCATCAATGCGATGCTATATCTGCGCGGACAGCGTGAAGATTATGATGGCTGGGCGGCCTTAGGTGCGACAGGCTGGGGTTTTGATGATGTGCTGCCTTACTTCAAACGCGCCGAACGCAACCAGAATGGCGGCGATGCTTTGCATGGTGACAGCGGCCCATTGCAAGTGCGCGATCCGGCTTCGCCGCGCCCGGTATCACGCGCGTTTGTGGAAGCCGCCGGGCAAACCCAAATGCCGCTCAATGAGGATTTTAATGGGGCAACCCAGGAAGGCGCGGGGCTTTTTCAGGTCACCCAGTTTTTTGACGGGCCGCACACCGGTGAGCGCTGCCATACGGCGATTGCTTATTTGGAACCCGCCCGAAACCGCGCCAATTTGCATGTTGAGACAAGGGCAACAGCACTTAAAATTGAAATTGAAAACAGGCGCGCGATCGGCGTGGTAATTGCGCAAAATGGTTCGACCAAAACTATATCTGCAAAGCGTGAAGTCATTTTATCCGCTGGTGCATTTGGTTCAGCGCAGCTTTTAATGCTTTCCGGCATCGGGCCTGCCGCACACTTGACGTCCAAAGGCATAGATGTGGTGCACGATCTCCCCGGAGTAGGTGAAAACCTCCAAGACCATATTGATTTTATCCGGCTGTTTAAATCACCGAACAAAGACATGTTCGGTTTGGCACTTGGCGCGCCGTGGCAATTGTTCAAAGCGGCGCTTGAATGGCGCAATAAAGCCACCGGGCTTTTAACCTCAACCTTTGCTGAATCCTGCGCGTTTTACCGCTCGTCGCCGGAGGTTTTAACGCCTGATATTCAGGTGCATTTCGTAGCCGGTCTGGTGGATGATCATTTGCGGAAACTTAAGTTCGGCTATGGCTGGTCGGCTCATGCCTGCGTGCTTAGGCCATACTCCAAGGGCACGGTGCGGCTTGCTTCCAACGATCCGCGCGCAGCACCGGAAATTGACCCCAAGTTTTTCTCTGATCCGCGCGATATGCCAACGCTTCTCAAGGGCCTTCATAAACTCGACGCCATTTTAAAAGCGCCCGCGCTGGCGCCCTATCGCGGTAAAGAGGTTTATTTGCGCGGTGATGAAAGCGACGCTGAACTTGAAACCCACATCCGCGCCCGCGCCGATACGATTTACCACCCGGTTGGCACGTGCAAAATGGGACTGGATGCTATGGCCGTTGTCGGGCCTGATTTGCGTGTGCACGGCATTGAGGGATTGCGTGTGATTGATGCTTCCGTGATGCCGAGCATCACCTCCGGCAACACCAATGCCCCGACGATTATGATCGCGGAAAAGGGTGCGGAGTTGGTGTTGGCGGAGTAACTGCTGGGTTACCGTGCGGTTGAGAACGCAAACCACACAGCAACCAACACCAGCAGAACAGCCATTACACGGCGCGCGGTCTTCTCATATTTGCCGTCTAAATAGGGCCTAAGCGAACCGGCCAAAACCACAATGAGCGCGTGAATGATTGTAGCAATCGCCACGTAAATTGCGGTCAAAATCAGTGTTTGGTTCAACACATTGGCGGTGGGATCAATAAAGCGCGGCAATACTGCAAGATAAAATGTTGCGGCTTTCGGATTGATAAGATTTGACGTTAAGCCGCGCATGAAATGCCCAGCACCGCTTTGCTCTTCCGTGCCCGGTACAGGATCACGCCACGCTTCGAAGGCAAGATAAAGAAAAAACAACAGCCCGATCATCCGCAGGCCATCGTAGAGGGCAGGCGAATTGGCAATAATGGCGCTGAGGCCTGCGGCGGCAATCAGACCGACAATTGTGAGGCCAAGAGCCACGCCTGCCACGGTTGCAAACCCGGCACGGCGGCCATCTTTTAAAGTGGCAATCGCCAGATAGCTCATATTCGGCCCGGGCGTGAGTTCGATGAGAAACGAGGCGAGGGCGAAGGATAAAATGAGGGAGGTCAATGCGCCTCGTCCCAATTATCCGCCGCCCTCGCATCCACCTGCAAAGGCACGCTCATTTGCACGGCGGGGTGGCAGGCGTTTTCCATGATGGTTTTTACCACTGGAATGGTGGCTTCAACCTCGGCTTCATCAACCTCGAAAATTAACTCGTCATGGACCTGCAGCAGCATAGCTGCGCCCAGTTTTTTCGCCGCTAACGCTGCTTCCATCCGAATCATGGCTCTCCGGATAATGTCGGCGGCAGAGCCTTGGATCGGGGCATTGATCGCGGCGCGTTCGGCGCCCGCGCGAATGGTGGGGTTTGAGGCTTTGATATTGTCAAAGTGGATGCGGCGGCCAAACAGGGTCTCGACATAGCCTTTGTCGCGGGCGAGCGCTTTGGTGGCTTCCATATAGTCTTTGATGCCGGGGAAGCGTTCAAAATAGGTGCGGATATAAGCGCCTGCCTCTTCGCGCGGGATGGCGAGTTGGTTCGCCAAACCGAAAGCGGAAATGCCGTAAATGATGCCAAAGTTAATCGCTTTGGCGCGGCGGCGCACATCAGACGGCATGTCTTTGACCGGCACGCCGAACATTTCAGATGCTGTCATGGCGTGAATATCAAGGCCTTCGGCAAAGGCTTTTTTGAGTTGCGGGATATCGGCGGCATGGGCCAGCACCCGCAGTTCAATCTGGCTGTAATCGGCTGACAAAAGTTTTTTGCCGGGTGGCGCAATGAACGCGGTGCGGATGGCGCGGCCTTCCTCGGTTCGCACGGGAATGTTCTGCAAATTCGGCTCAGACGACGACAAGCGCCCGGTGGTGGTTGATGCCAAAGAATATGACGTATGGATGCGGTTATGCCTGTCCATATATTCGGGCAAGGCGTCGGTGTAGGTGGATTTGAGTTTGGTCAATTGCCGCCATTCGACAATTTTAGATGGCAGCGGGTGGCCCTCAAGCGCCAGATCTTCAAGCACTTTGACGTCCGTTGCCCATTGGCCGGATTTTGAGGTTTTCTTACCGCCGGGCAGTTTCATTTCTTCAAACAGAATTTCACCCAATTGCTTGGGCGAACCGATGGCAAATTTCTTGCCGGCAATTTCGTAAGCCTCATCTTCCAGCTGCGCGGCCTTTTGCGCAAAGCGGCCCGACAGACGCGACAGGATTTGCCGGTCAACCATGATACCGCGATCTTCCATGCGGGCGAGCACGGGGATCAAAGGCCGCTCCAAGCGTTCGTAAACCGTGGCCAAGCCATCGGCGGCAAGGCGCGGCTTCAGCACATGCCAGAGCCGCAAGGTGATATCGGCATCTTCGGCGGCATAACGCGCGGCTTTGTCGATCGGCGCTTGGTGAAAGCCGATTTGGCCTTTGCCGGAACCGCATATGGCTGAAAAGGGTATTGGCGTGATGCCCAGCCACTTTTGCGCCAAGCCATCCATGCCGTGAGTGACGCCAAAACCGGCATCAAGCGCGTAAGATAAAAGCAGCGTGTCATCAAAACTTTTGGCAATAATGCCGTGGCGCATCAGCACCGCATAATCGAATTTAAAATTCTGGCCGATTTTCAAAATGGCGGCGTCTTCTACTATTGGCTTTATTAGCGCCAAGGCTTTTTCACGGTTGATCTGGCCGTCGGTAAAACGCTCGGCGCCCGCAAACATATCCGCGCCGCCTTCAATATGGCCAAGCGGCACATAAGCGGCTTTGCCCGGCGCAAGCGCAAGGGCGACGCCAGCGATTTCAGCCACTTGCGGGTCAAGCGACGTGGTTTCCAAATCAATTGTGAGTTGGCCTTGATCGCGCGCCTCAGCCAGCCATTTATTCAGCGTTTCAACATCGCGGATGGTGACATAGGCCTCGTGATTAAGCGGCAGTTCGCGAATGCGGGCGGCTTCTTTGGCGGCAAAGGCCTGTGGTGTGCCGTCAGGCATAGCTCCGGATTCTGCAGCAGGTTTTGGCGCGGTTGG
>JANMFT010000435.1:0-3316 GCA_031374255.1 Limoniibacter sp.
CTGCTGCCACCGGCAAATATGCCGTTCAAATCACGCAAGATTTAATCGCCAGCGGCATACCGATTTTTGGTATTTGTCTTGGCCATCAGATTTTGGGTTTAGCGCTCGGTGCAAAAACCGTGAAAATGCACCAAGGCCACCACGGCGCCAACCATCCGGTGAAAGACCATACCACCGGCAAAGTAGAAATCGTGTCGATGAACCACGGCTTTGCGGTGGACGCTTCAACGTTGCCCTCCGGCGTCAGCGAAACGCATATATCATTGTTTGATGGCACCAATTGCGGTTTGGCGCTTGACGGCAAACCAGTGTTCTCGGTTCAGCACCACCCCGAGGCTTCGCCCGGCCCGCAAGACAGCCACTATCTGTTCGTGCGGTTTATGAACCTGATCCGCGCCCGCCAAGGCAAAGGGGCACTGGCGGAACGCGCTGCGGCTTAAATTTAAGACTTATGTGCCAGCAAACGTATCGCAAGCATCCAAGCTGCCGGTTTTTAAACCGCGCGTGAACCATTCTTTGCGCTGAGCTGATGTGCCGTGGTTGAAGCTTTCCGGCACAACATAGCCTTGCGTTTTGCGCTGCAACGTATCATCGCCGATCTGGTTGGCCGCATTGATCGCCTCTTCAATATCGCCGCTTTCAAGAAGCCCCTTTTGCGCGGTGTCTTTGGCCCAAATACCGGCAAAGCAATCGGCCTGCAGCTCCACCCGAACCGACATGGCATTGGCTTCGCTTTCGCCCATAGATTGCCGCATTTGGTTAAAGCGCGGCAACACGCCAACAAGATTTTGAATATGATGCCCAACTTCATGCGCAATCACATAGGCCTGCGCAAAATCACCCGGCGCACCAAATTGACGCGACAGCGTGTCGTAGAAATTCAAATCGATGTAAAGTTTCTGGTCGCCAGGGCAGTAAAAGGGCCCGGAAGCAGCTGAAGCAAAGCCGCAAGCTGAGCGCACTTGGCCGTCAAACAATACCAAAGTCGGCTCGGGATATTCCCGCCCGTTCTCTTTGAAAATCTTGCCCCAAGTATCTTCGGTTTCAGCCAGAACCACGCTGACAAACTGTTTCATTTCATCATTGCGTGCCTGTGTGCGGGGTTGAACCTGTTCAGTGGCAGCATCGCCGCCCGCACCGCCGCCTGCCAAAATCTGCATCGGATCAATGCCGCAGGCTTTCAAAACGAAAAACAAAACAACCAGAATAATGATTCCGGAAATACCGCCGCCGCCGGAACTGCGCATTTGATTGCCGGATGGAAAGCGGAACGATGGCCCGCCACGGCCAAAACCGCCGCCGCTGTTTTGCCCGCGCTGATCCTCAACATTGTCGCTTTCGCGGCGGCCTTTCCAATCCATAGTTTCACTCCCTTGCCCATAAGGGCTGATCTTCGGGAAATGTTACGATGGTTAAGGCGCAAGTTCCAAGTGTAATGATATTACAAATGCTTCAAACCACTTAAGTTTGCGCAATGGCTCAGCAAACGATCACCTGTTACCGATGTGGCAGATCCATTTATATCCGCACTGGATTGCCCTTGACCGCACTTACACGGGAAGCCAATCTCGTGATTATTGAAACAATTTGGTCGCCGTTATGAAAGCCATCCGCCTTGAATCCATGCACAGCCTTTTTGCCCGTGATGTTGAAAACCCAAGGGTCGGCCCCGGCGAGTTGCTGGTGCGCGTGGAAGCATCCGGTGTTTGCGGCACCGACCGTCATTTGTTTCATGGTGAATTTCCGTGCAAACCGCCTGTGACTTTGGGACACGAATTCTCAGGAATTATCGAAGCTGTTGGCGATGGTGTTTCAGGGTTCGGAATAGGCCAACGCATCACGGGCGATCCCAACATTGCTTGTGGCAGCTGCGTTCGCTGTCACGAGGGCCGCGTCAATCTCTGCCAAAATCTCCAAGCGATTGGCATTCACCGCAATGGCGGCATGGCAGATTATGTGATCGTGCCACAAAAACAGGCATTCATTCTACCAAATGGTTTGAACCCGCTACATGGTGCGTTTTGTGAGCCGCTGGCCTGCTGCATCCACGGTATAGATATCGCCGCAATAAAAACAGGCGCTTCAGCGATTGTTCTCGGCGGCGGCGTCATCGGGTTGCTCACTGTTCAACTCGCACTGATGGCCGGTGCAACCAATGTCGTGCTTGTCACCCGCCAAAAATCAAAACGCGATCTGGCTTTGCAACTTGGCGCAACAGCAGCACTCGATCCTTCGGTGCCTGACTTCGAAGCCGCCATAATCCATGAAACATCAGGCGGCGCAGATGTTGTGATGGAATGCGCAGGCGTCATCGAAACTGTTGAACAAGCTCCGCGACTTGCCCGCCCCGGCGGCAAGGTGGTGATTGTCGGCGTTGTTTCGCAGGGATTGAAAGCCAGCTACGAACCGTTTGACCTATTGTTCCGCGAAGTGTCGATTCTGACCTCGTTTCTGAACCCGTTCACCCACCGCCGTGCGGCTGACATGATCGCCGCTGGCAAGATCGCTGTTGATCCTTTGATTTCCCGTGTGGTGACAATCGCAGACGCACCAGAAGTCATCGCCAATCCGCCCCAACCGGGCGAAGTGAAGGTGCTGATCGTTCCGTAAAATCAGCCATCGGCCATAGCAAAAGAAAACCTTTGGCAATGTAAATCGAAGGGTTCACATTGCATCGCGTCATGCCTATAGACCGGTCTTAGCCAAACAAGATGCCATAGAAACTCACGGTTTTTGCCGCGATAAAACTTGGCTGCGCAAAATAGTGATGACTTTAGTCTGAATACGGAGCCGCCTTATGCCCAAGCGCACGGATATCAAATCGATCCTGATCATTGGCGCGGGCCCAATCGTGATTGGTCAGGCTTGCGAGTTTGATTATTCCGGCACGCAAGCCTGCAAGGCACTTAAGGCTGAAGGCTATCGTATTATTCTGGTCAATTCCAATCCGGCCACCATCATGACCGACCCGGATTTGGCGCATGCAACTTACATTGAGCCGATTACGCCGGAAATTGTTGCCAAAATTATCGCTAAAGAACGCCCGGATGCTTTGCTGCCAACCATGGGCGGGCAAACCGCGTTAAACACAGCTTTATCACTTCAAGCGATGGGTGTGCTTGAACGCTACAACGTCGAAATGATTGGCGCTAAAGCCGAAGCGATCGACAAAGCTGAAGACCGCAAACTGTTCCGCGAATGCATGGACAGGATTGGCCTCGAAAGCCCGCGCTCCATGTTGGCCAACGCCTCCGAACTCAAAGACATTGACCGCAAACAGCATGAAGCCGACCGCGCCAAATTGCGCGGCGAACTC
>JANMFT010000438.1:0-7050 GCA_031374255.1 Limoniibacter sp.
CCGGATTTGCCAAGCGCCTTGCGGTTAAAGCTGACTGTATTTTCGCTGTCTTGCAGCACTTCTCCGGATAAGGCTTCGAACAGTTCCGATTGCCCATTGCCAGCAACGCCTGCAATCCCGATGATTTGATAGGGCTTCACATCAAACGAAATATCTCTCAGCGCGATTGAAAACGGCCCTGTTTTAGCGCGGCTCAAGTTTTTAACGGCTATTGCAAAACCGGCTTCATTTGCATGGCTCGCAGTGTCACGCTTCACCGCGCCAACCGCTTCACCCACCATCATTCGCGCGAGACTTGAGGGCGTTTCATCGCGCGGGTTGCAATGGCCGACAACTTTTCCATGCCGCAAAATCGTGGCGCTGTCACAGATACGCCGCACTTCATCGAGGCGATGCGAAATATAGAGAATTGAGCGGCCCTCATCGCGCAAACGAAACAACGTTTCAAACAGCTTGTCAGCTTCTTGCGGCGTTAAAACCGAAGTCGGTTCATCGAGAATTATCAGTTTCGGGTTCTGTAAAAGACAGCGCACAATCTCAATACGCTGTCGTTCGCCAACAGATAAATCACCCACCAGAGCATTGGGGTCGAGCGGCAGGCCATACGTCTCAGACAGCACCTTTGCTTTTGCTCCGATCGTTGCCACATCGGCGTCGTCTTCAATGGCCAGCGCAATATTTTCGGCAGCGCTTAGCGCATCAAAAAGCGAAAAATGCTGGAACACCATGCCAATACCAGTGCGTTTTGCGACCGAAGGCGAGGCCATAATTACTGGAGCGCCCTGCCACAAAATCTCACCGGCATCAGGCTGCAACGAGCCGAACAGCATTTTGACCAGAGTGGATTTGCCTGCACCATTTTCACCAAGCAGCGCGTGAATTTCACCGGGAGCCACTTTCAAATCAATCGCGTTACATGCGGTTAGTGAACCGAATGTCTTGGTTAGTTTTCGCGTCTCGATTAAAAAGCTCATCGCTTAACAGCACTCTTTGCCCCGCAATCATTTGTGACAAGTTCGCGGCATTAGGCAAGCGCTGCTGCAATCAATTCAGTGGGTAGCGCCGAGTTTCGGGAAAAGCTGCATGATGCCGCCAATGACAAACAGATAAATTGAGGTAAGTGCAAACAGCATTTTCACGACAAAAGGCGGCTGCATATTCATCAGCAGGCATACTGCGCCGAGCAGACACCAAAGGAGCGTCATCGGCAGATTGATCATCCGGAGGCGCACCACCCGCACGGGGTGTAAAAAATTGATTGGCATAAAGGTGAGAATTGCCATGGCTACTACCAGCGCGAACGACACCCATTCACCGGGAGACAAGGCAAAAAGCACAAACACTGCCATGTTCCACACCACAGGAAAGCCGCGAAAGAAGTTTTCTTTGGTTTTCATTCCGGTGTCAGCATAATAAATCGCACTGGTGATGACGATTATCGCAGCCGATAAAAACGACAGCCCCTCACCCATAAAGCCCGATTTATACAGCGCAAACGCCGGGATCAGCACGTAAGTGATATAGTCAATAATGCAGTCGAGGAGTTCGCCAGACCAGTTGGGCAGAAGTTCAATGACGTTCAGCTTTCGCGCAATCGGGCCATCAATACCATCAACGAACAATGCTAACCCCAGCCACCACCACATGAGAATAAACTTCTCTTCGCTGGCAGCAACAACAGATAAAAACGCCAAAAACGAGCCGGAAGCCGTGAGAATATGCACGGAAAACGCTTTGGCCATTGGCCAAGTCACTTTGCGGCGGCGCTCCTGCTCGTCTGCTTCGTCCATACTTAGCCTCAAAACATGAATTTCTATTTCTGCTATTGCGCAGGCTTGGCCAAATCGCAACCACCTGCGGCCAATGGCTCACTTGTTAAAAGCGAAGTGGAGTTCCACTTCTAAGTAGACGTGTGGAGTGTAAAATGGCAAATCTGGCAATCGTTGGAACAGGCCCTGCGGGCGCATTAGCTGCACTAGCACTGAGCCAATGTGGCCATAGTATAACGCTAATCGGGCCTTCCCTCAATGCGAACGATAAACGCACAGCAGCGATTATGGCTCCCGGATTGCGCTTGCTGGACGAACTGGGCCTGTTGGCAGAAATAGAGCCAGACACTGCGCCACTCAAAGTCATGCGGATAATTGATGGAACCAAACGCCTGCTCCGCGCCCCAACGGTAAGTTTCCATGCACATGAGGTTGGCGAAAAAGCTTTTGGCCGTAATGTGCCAAATGCATTTTTGAATGCGGCGCTTGCGGCCAAATTGGCTAAAACCAATGTCCGCATGGTGGAATCCAACGTCACGAGTATTGTCGAGCGCGATAAAGATGTAAAATTGACGCTCAACTCAGGCGAAGTCTTGGAATTTGAAGCCGTCATCGGCGCAGACGGACGAAACTCCATGTGCCGCTTAGCTGCCGGTATTTCCACACGTGAAACCACATTGCCGCAGACAGCGCTGGTTGGGGCTTTCGCTCACACAAAAAATCACGGCTTTGTTTCAACTGAGTTTCACACCGAAACCGGACCTTGCACCACTGTGCCTTTACCCGGCGGCCACCGCTCCAGTTTTGTATGGGTGCTGAAACCGGAACAGGCAGCGGCGTTGTCGCAGAAAACATCCGATGAAATTTCTAAAGCGCTGGAAACGCGAATTGCTTCGGTGTTGGGCGCCGTAACTTTGGATGAAACCATCGGTACGCAAACATGGCCGCTGACCGGCGTTTTAGCTTCTAAAGCTGCGGCAGGCCGCATTGCGCTGATTGGCGAGGCCGCGCACCGTTTCCCGCCGATTGGTGCTCAAGGCCTCAATTTAACGCTGCGCGATATTGTTGAACTGCGCAAAATGCTTTCTGAAAATTCCGACGCCAAAACGGCATTCACGTTTTATGCAACCAATCGCGCCCGTGACATTCAATTGCGATACACGTCAGTGATGGCGCTCAACCGTTCGTTGCTGTCGGACCTTTTGCCGGTGCAAGCTGTACGCGGTGTCGGGCTTGCTGTCCTCGGCCGCGTTCCCGCCTTGCGCGGATTTATGATGAGGGAGGGCATGGAGCCCGGCTCCGGTTGGAAAAATATGATGCCTTTGAAGCGCGAGCCTCAATCAGAGCGGCAAGACGCCTGATTTGATTGCGTAAAGCAGAGCGGTCACGGTGAAAACCGAGATCATTGTGCTGACCAAAATTGTCGCTGAGGCCCGCTCCACCCAAACCTGGTATTGCTGGGCAATGACAAACACATTGGTTGCTGTGGGAAGTGAGGCCAGCAGTACAGCTGAGGCTACCCAGACCGGGTCAAAGTCACCCATCGATTGCATGGCAAAATAACACAACATCGGGTGCACGATCAGTTTCATCGGCACAATATAGCCAAGCTCAACCGGCACGGAATTTAAAGGCCGCATAGCAAGCGTCACGCCCATCGCAAACAATGCGCACGGTGCGGCGGCACGGGCCAAAATCTCCACCATCGCATTCACGGCTTGTGGCGGTTGCCACTGCAAAGCCGCCGCGCCAACACCAATGATCGTTGCGATAATAAACGGGTGCAGCAGAATCTTTGCCAAAACATCACGCGCAACCAACAGTGGCGCACGTTTATCGTTTCCGCTTAGCGCCATAAACATCGGCGCAACCGCAAAATGCAGCATATTTTCAAAACAGAAAATCAGCGCTACCGGCACGGCTGCTTCTTCGCCGAAAGCCAAGAGCGCAATTCCTGGCCCCATATAGCCAATATTGCCATAAGACGCTGCCAATCCTTGAATGGTCGGCACGGCCAGATCGCGTCCGCTGCTGAAATAGGCAATTATAAAAACCAGCCCGAAAACAGAATATGTGGCCAAAATACTCGCTGCAATAAACCTGCCCTCAGTAAGTTTTTCGATGGGCGTTTTGGATAGTAACTGGAAAAACAGGCATGGCAGCGCCACATAAATAACGAAAAAATTCATCCAGCCCAAAGCATCGAGCGGTAATTTGCGGATGCGGGCAACAGCATAGCCCAAAAAGATCACACCAAAAAACGGCAGCACCAAACCTAAAATATCTGCCATTGCTTGCCCAAACCCGAAAACCAATTATGATTCAAAACACAACACACCAATGGTGTTGTTATCAAGTGCCCGAAATGAGTTTCAAATGTCCAATTCATCATCCTTCAGAAACGCGAAATTCGAAATCGGTGCAATTGTGCGCCACCGCATGTTTCCGTTTCGCGGCGTGATTTTTGATGTGGATCCGGTGTTTAACCACTCGGAGGAATGGTATCAGGCCATCCCAGCTGAAGTGCGCCCGAGTAAAGATCAACCCTACTACCATCTGCTCGCCGAAAACGATGAAGCCAAATATGTAGCTTACGTTTCAGAACAAAATTTGCTGCCTGATGAAATTGGCGGGCCGGTTACCCATCCTCAAATCGCTGATTATTTCAGCGTGGGGAAAGACGGACGCTATAAAGCCAAGCCCAAACTCTTGAACTAAAAAACAAAGACATGGGCGCAAGCGCCTGAGTGGACATAAAAAAGAGGGCTTTCGCCCTCTTCTCACTTCAAACATATGTCTTGAGTTATGGCGTTGCAGGAGCCGGAATTACGGGGGTTGTGCCCTTCGCTTTATCTTGGGCTTCCAAGATTTTTTTCTCGAAGTCGGCTTTATTTTTAGCAACCCAATCCTGAACTTCTTTTTGTTTCGCGGCAGCATCAGTCTGTTGAATTGGCTCGCCGTCTATTGCCTTGGTAAAGCCGTCAAGACTTACTTTAACGGGGTTAGGTTGCCGCTGAAAATTGATGGAAGACAAAGTGATTTCTTTGCCTTTTTTGAGAGAGGCCAGCAATTTGTCGGTCAGTTCTAGTTCGGCAATGCAACGGTCTGAAAAACAGATTGCGTATTCCATTTTGGTTGGCGCGCCTGTTCCTATCGCCATGCCAACGCCTGGTTGGATCAGACGTCCAGGCGGTACAGAAATTTGAAACACCTTACGGTTGGTTTTACCTTTAATGTCGAGCAGGCTCACGGCAGTGATCAACTGGCCATTGTCCGCAAGCAACTGGTATTGCGTGTTGCACAGATCAACATCAGCCTGTTTTGCGCAAATCTTAAACCAGCCCTGTTGTGGCGCTTGCTGGGCAACAGCTGGAAGCGTGTACAGGGCGGATGCACCAATAATTACGGCAACAAATCCGGATGCTCTGCTTGTCAGTGATTTCATAAATCTGTCCTTCAACGATTATTTCAATAATCTTAAGTCGTGCGATAAAGCGCCTCGCTCGAGTTTGCAATCAAGGATTACAATCTCTTTTCAGTGGTTTTGTGACTGGTTTGTGATTGCGGCGAGACAATGACATTTACAAATATGGTCCTTTAACCGCCAAAGGATCGCTTTTGGCGTGTTTAATTTGCAGCTTGTGTGACAAATGCTAACTTAAAAACTGTGAATCATTACGGCAACCGCCCAGCTATACTGCAACATTTTTGGAGAGCGTCATGAAACTGGCATATTTTTTCGCCGCGGCAATTGCCGGCTTTAGCGCTAACACAGCCAACTCCGCGTTTGCCGAACCGATGCATGCCATTGCCATGCACGGTGAACCCAAACTGGCAGCTGACTTCAAGAACTTTCCCTACGCCAACCCTGCAACGCCCAAAGGTGGCACGTTCACCTATTGCGTAGTTGGGACGTTTGATAATTTGAACCCGTTTATACTTAACTCTATGCGGACCACCGCGCGAGGCATGATCGATACGTTTCTTGGCAATTTGGTATTTCAGCCTTTGATGGAGCGTTCCAAAGACGAAGCCTTCACGATGTATGGCCTGATTGCCGAAAAAATTGAAACCGATGCCGACCGGACGTTTGCTGAATTCACCATCAACCCGAATGCAAAATGGTCTGACGGCACTGCTGTCACACCGGACGATGTGATTTTCACCTATGAAACGTACACAGCCAAAGGCCGTCCGCCTTATAAAGACCGGATGAAAAAGATCGAGAAGATCGAGAAAACTGCGGAAAACAAAGTTAAGTTCACCTTTAACAAGGATTCCAACCGCGAATTTCCGCTGATCATTTCGCTGACGCCAATCATCCCGAAACATGCCATCAACGCCGAAACTTTCGACGCAACCACGCTTGCTCCTATGATTGGCTCCGGCCCTTACACAGTAGGCGAGATTGTGGCGGGCACACGAATTACGTTCAACCGCAATCCGAATTATTGGGGCGCCGCTGTGCCTTCGCAGGTTGGAGTGAACAACTTTGATAAAATCGTGATTGAATATTTCCGCAACGATGCAGCGCAATTTGAAGCGTTTAAGAGCGGGCTATGCGATATCAACACCGAAAGCGACCCGAAAAAATGGGCCGAAGCCTATAGTTTCCCGGCCGTCGCTGCGGGCGATGTTGTCAAAGCCGAACTCACCGACCAATTACCAACACCTATGTTTGGCTTTGTCATGAACACCCGCCGCGATATGTTCAAAAATATCGCTGTGCGCAAAGCTCTCTCACAGCTTTACGATTTTGAATGGGCCAATAAAAACCTTTACCTTGGCACCTTCAAACGCATTGGCAGCTATTGGGAAAATTCTGAACTCGCCTCGACCGGCAAACCAATGAGCGAAGGTGAACGCGCCATTCTTGCGCCAATTGCAGATTATATGTCTGAAGACATTCAAAACGGCACTTACAAGCCAACTGAAAGCGACGGCACCGGCCGTGACCGCACGATTTACAAAGGTGCGCTCGATGCTTTCAAGCTCGCTGGCCTTGAACTGAAATCCGGTAAACTTGAAGATGCCAGCGGAAAACAGCTGACATTTGAACTGCTGGTTGCCTCTGCCGAACAGGAAAAAATGGCTCTTGCCTTGCAGCGTAATGTCGAGAAAATCGGCATTGTCATGAACATCCGCTCAGTGGACGATGCGCAAATGCAAGAGCGCAAGGGCAAATTTGATTATGACATGATGATCACGTCGATCGGGTTTTCAGGTTCGCTTTCGCCGGGAATTGAACAGGTTTCCCGTTGGGGTTCATCTTCAAAAGATA
>JANMFT010000452.1:0-2475 GCA_031374255.1 Limoniibacter sp.
GTTTCAGGCCTATGCGCTGTTCCCGAATTTAACCGTCGCGCAAAATGTTGGGTTCGGATTGAAAATCGCAGGCGTGAGCAAAGCCGAATCCGATGCCCGTGTGAACGAAATGCTGAAGCTGATCGGCTTGCCGGATTTGGGGGCACGCTTTCCGTTTCAGCTCTCCGGCGGCCAGCAGCAGCGTGTCGCCTTGGCGCGGGCTCTTGCCCCAAAACCGCGCGTGCTTTTGCTGGATGAACCGCTGTCGGCGCTCGATGCAAAAATCCGTGTTTCGCTGCGCTCTGAAATCCGTAACATTCAAAAAACGCTCGGCATTACCACGATTTTTGTGACCCACGACCAAGAAGAAGCATTGTCGATGTCTGATCGGATCGTGGTGATGAATGGCGGTATGGCTGAGCAAACCGGCACGCCTTTTGAGGTCTACAATAAGCCATCGACCAAATTCGTTGCGCAGTTTGTCGGCACGCTAAGTGTGGTTCCGGCAATGGTGACGGATGCTGCCAAAGGCGAGGTAAGTGTGAATGGCGGTGACATATCGGGGCTTACTCTGCCTTCCAGCGCTGCTAAAAACACAAACGTGTCACTCGCTTTGCGTCCCGAAAGTGTCCGCCGCGACAAGCGCCAAGGCGATGCGACGCTCAACGGTAAAGTCAAATCCGTGGATTTTTTAGGCTCCGTCATGCGCACCAAAGTTGAGGCCGCAGGCGCGGTGATTGCGTTTGATGCCTTCAACGACCCGTCGCTGCCGCCGCCGCAACGAGGCGATAAAATGGCCATTCATTTTGCTCCGGAAAGCGTGCTAGTGCTCGATGCATGAAGACTAAAGTTCTGACATCAGAAGACCGTATCCGCGGTTTGCCGTGCTGGCATGGACGGCTCTCAATTGAGCCGATGACCGGCGGTATTTCCAACGAAAGCTGGAAAGTGATGGATGCGCGTGGCCGTCATGTCGTCCGATTCGGGAATGATTATCCGTTTCACCATGTCAGCCGCGCGCGTGAAGTGATGGTGGCGCGTGCCGCCCATGCCGCGGGGTTTTCACCCACGGTTGAACACGCAGAACCCGGCGTGATGGTGTCGGCGTTTCTTGACGCCAAAACCTATGATGCTGCAGATGTTCGCGGCAATGCCGACCGGATTTTGCTGCTGCTCAAACAGTTTCACCAGTCGATGCCAACCTACGTGTCTGGCCCGGGGTACATGTTTTGGGTGTTCCACGCCATCCGCGATTATGCCCGCACATTGAAAGCCGGTAATAGCCGCATGATGCGATGGGTGCCGGGTTTTGTGGATTTAGCTGGCGAACTTGAGGCCGAGCAAATCGCGCTGCAGGTCATCTTTGGTCATCATGACTTGTTGCCCGCCAATTTTATGGATGATGGCGAGAAACTCTGGCTGATCGACTTTGAATATGCCGGCTTTGGCACGGCGATGTTTGATCTTGCCGGGTTTTCATCAAACGCCGGACTTGGTGCCGATGAGACCGAGGCTTTGCTCCACGCCTATTTTGGCAAAGCGCCCAATGAAAAAATGGCCCGCGCCATGAGCGCCATGCAATGCGCATCGCTGCTCCGCGAGGCGATGTGGTCAATGGTGTCTGAGTTGCATTTAAGCGCGCCGGGCGTGAACTATGAGAATTACACCGCCGAAAATCTGGCCAAACTCGACACCGCTTTGGCACAGCACCGCCTCGCCTTTCCATCATGAGTAATTGATATGACCACACTTCCAACCCATGCCGATATTGTAGTGATTGGCGGCGGCATTATCGGCTGCTCAACGGCCTATCATTTGGCGAAAGAACACAAAACCAATGTGGTTTTGCTGGAACAGGGCCAGCTGACGTCGGGTTCCACGTGGCACGCGGCGGGGCTGGTCGGCCAGCTTCGCTCATCTGCTTCAATCACGCGGCTCTTAAAAAAATCCGTCGAGATTTACAAAAAATTGGCAGAAGAAACTGGCTTAGAGACTGGCTGGAAAATGTCGGGCTGTCTGCGCCTTGCCACCAATGAGAACCGGTGGACAGAGTTTAAGCGCACCGCCACCACAGCCAAATCATTCGGCATGGATATGCATTTGCTGTCACCCTCTGAAGCCAAAGCGATGTTTCCGCTGATGGAGGTTGATGATCTGGTGGGAGCAACATTTCTACCCACCGATGGTGAGGCTTCGCCATCTGATATTACACAGTCGCTGGCCAAAGGAGCCAGAATGCACGGTGCAAAGCTGTTCGAGAACGTGCGTGTCACCGGCTTTGACATGGCGGAGAACCCGCGTGGCGGGCAACACATCACCACAGTCAAAACCACACTTGGCGATATTTCATGCAATAAAGTCGTCAATTGCGGTGGGCAATGGGCACGCCAAATCGGCGCGATGGCGGGCATCAACGTGCCGCTGCAACCAGTCAAACACCAATATGTTGTGACCGAAAAAATTGAGGGCCTCGCGCCCGACGCAACCACAATCCGC
>JANMFT010000395.1:0-8015 GCA_031374255.1 Limoniibacter sp.
TCTCGCCAGACAGCCCGGCCAGTCACGATAAGTTTTGCAAGAAGCACGGGCTTGGCATTGATCTGGCGTCAGATGAAAGCAAGGCCTTGTTGGAAGCCTATGGCGTTTGGGCTGAGAAAAGCATGTACGGTAAAAAATATATTGGCGTTGTGCGGACAACATTTTTGATTGATAAAGAGGGCACGATTGCAAAAATCTGGGAAAAAGTGAAAGTTCCGGGCCATGCCGCTGAGGTTCTGGCAGCAACTAAAGCTCTGTAGAATAAGGTTTTTTTGGAAAAGCCCTGTGAAAGCAAGCCTTTATTAACCCTAACAGAGTGTAATCGAAGCCAGTTATTGTTTCGAAACTGGTGGCTTTTGTGGCTCAAGCGTCTGGTAATCACGGTATTTTTGGCAAGCGCAGCGAACCGCATACGATTATCATCGCACAGGGTGACCGTATCCGTCATTTCACGGTTAAACCGTGGATTATGGCTGCAGCAGGAACTGTTGCGGTGGCTTTTGCCGCCGGTTACTTGATGGCAACCAGCTATCTGGTGTTTCGCGATGATTTGATTGGCGCTTCAATTGCGCGCCAAGCCCGCATGCAGCACTCGTATGAAGACCGCATTTCTGCGCTGCGCAGCCAGGTTGACAGGATCATCAGCCGGCAATTGCTGGATCAGGAATTGATGGAGCAAAAAGTTGCGCAGTTAATGGACAGACAGAATGCTTTGTTTGACCGCAACTCAAAATTGGGGCCGCTACTTGAGCGGGCTGACGGCGCGAAAATTGATGACAGCGTGCCAACGCCGACGCAAAGGCCGGATGGCAACAAATCTGCATCTTTACTTGACACTTTTATTACCGGAGCAACCGGTAAAAGCGGCACTGGTTATAAGGCCGCTGATTTGGCTGATGAAGCATTTATGTCGATCAGCGGGTCGTTAAAATCCATCGAAAATACTCAACTTAACCGCCTCCAAGGCTTGATTATTGAAGCCAATGAAACCGGCAACAAAATTGTGACCACCTTGGAAGATGCCGGACTTTCAATGGATATAAAGTCTTCAAAAGAGGGCACAGGTGGGCCGTTTATTCCGGCAGATGAAAACACTAATTTTGATCAGGCTTTTGATGAGACCGTAACTAAACTTGACGATGCTCTTTCGCGGCTGGACACAATTCGCACCGAAGCAACCGGTTATCCGCTTATGACTCCATTGCCGGGCCAACAGGTCACATCCTCGTTTGGATACCGGACTGACCCGCTGCTTGGAACAAAGGCGTTCCATTCGGGCATGGATTTTCGCGGGCCAACGGGTTTGGCTGTCAAAGCCAGTGCTGCGGGCATTGTTGTTCACGCCGGAGTTAGCGGTGGTTACGGAAACATGGTCGAGATTAAACACAGCAGCGGCTGGATATCTAAATATGCCCATATGAGCGAAATCAAAGTGCATGAGGGTGACAGCGTTGAGGCGGGTCAGACGATAGGCGCGGTTGGTTCAACCGGCAGAAGCACCGGCCCGCATTTGCATTTTGAAGTGCGCAAGGCCGAAATCGCCCATGATCCCGCTCCATTTTTGCGAACCGGTCGTAAAGTTGCCGATTTACTTTAATCTAGATCCGTCACTTCCACACCATCTGCGCCTTTGATTTTTGACGCCAGCGCGGCTTCCATAAAACCTTCGATATCTCCATCCAACACCGCCGAAGGGTTGGTGCTTTCAAAACCGGTGCGCAAATCTTTGACCAACTGGTATGGCTGCAAAACATACGAACGGATTTGGTGGCCCCAACCGATATCGGTTTTATTATCGTGCAGGGACTGTGTTTTTTCTTCGCGCTTGCGCATTTCCATTTCATAGAGCCGGGCACGCAAAGCCTTCATGGCGTTGGCACGGTTTTGATGCTGTGACTTTTCAGATGATGTCACAACAATACCACTGGGCATGTGGGTTATGCGCACAGCAGAATCGGTTGTGTTTACATGCTGACCACCTGCGCCCGATGAGCGATATGTATCGATACGGATATCTTTATCTTGAATGTCGATTTCGATGTTATCGTCGATTACCGGATAAACGCCAACAGATGAGAACGACGTGTGGCGGCGGTCATTAGAATCATAGGGCGAAATGCGAACCAGCCGGTGCACTCCAGACTCGGTTTTCAACCAGCCATAGGCCTTTTCACCCTTGATGAGCATTGTAGCAGATTTAATCCCTGCCTCTTCGCCGTATTGAACTTCCTGAAGTTCAACTTTGAAGCCTTCACGTTCAGCCCAACGGGTATACATACGCAGCAGCATGGATGCCCAATCCTGGCTCTCTGTGCCACCGGCGCCGGCGTGAACTTCGAGGAACGTGTCGTTACCGTCCATTTCGCCGGAAAGCAGTGCGTCAAGCTGGCGGCTGGCGACAGTGCCTAACAGCGCACGGACAGAGTCTTCGGCTTCATTAACAATTGCGGCGTCACCCTCGGCTTCGCCCATTTCAATCATTTCAAGATTATCAGCCAAATCCTGCTCAATGGCCTTTATACCTGTGATGTTGGTCTCAAGCATCTGGC
This sequence comes from Limoniibacter sp., assembly GCA_031374255.1. GTDB lineage: Bacteria > Pseudomonadota > Alphaproteobacteria > Rhizobiales > Rhizobiaceae > JALOTE01. Next base: position 2,550 of record JANMFT010000395.1, read on the forward strand.
GCTCGCGCATAAGTTTTTGCGCTTCAGCCGCATTGTTCCAGAGATCTGCCTCCTCAGAACGCTGGTTCAGATAACCAAGGCGCTTTATCGATTGGTCCCAGTCAAAGATGCCTCCTTAGCAGGCGCACAGCCTGCTGGATTTCATCCACAATCGTTTCAATTTCAGCGCGCATAAGCGGCTCCACACTTCTTTGTTTTGAGATTTTTAGCGTCAATATGGGCTGCACCCGCCGGATGCAAGTCATGCTCCATATGGTGTGATTAATAAAGGCCGCCGCCGCCGTCTTGAATTGCTTTTTTCACAGCCGGTGACAGTTTTTCGGCACGTCTGACAATAGACTCAGCCTCGGCAGAAACGGTCTCAAGGCCAATGACCGAGTAAACATCGGCTGGCCCTGTGCCCGGTTTGAAAGCTTCGAGAATGGTTTCCGGGCCTTCGCCGCCCGCCTTCATCCCGGTCTTACGGTTTATTCTGATCAGATTCATGCCGTCAGGCACAATAAAATCAGCAACAGGCTTGTCGGCCAATGCCACCGTCATAAAGTCAACGAACATTGGCGCAGCAAGTTCGCCGCCCGTTTGCCCCTTGCCCATTGGCTTGGGTTGGTCAAAACCCATGAAAACCGCAACAACCATATCTGTCGAGTAGCCGACAAACCAAGCATCTTTTTCATCGTTTGAAGTGCCGGTTTTGCCTGCGATCGGGCGGTTCAGTTGTTTAACAACTTGGGCAGTGCCGCGTTGAACCACGCCCTCCATCATTGACGTAATTTGGTAGGCTGTCATAGGGTCAAGCACTTGCTCCCTTTGGTCAACCAATTCGGGTTCGTCCTGGTTTTTCCATTCTGCCGCTTCGCAATTTGGGCAAATACGGTCATCATGTCGAAATACAGTGCGGCCATAGCGATCTTGAATACGGTCAATCAGGGTTGCTTTCACTGCCTTGCCGCCATTAGCCATGATGGAATAGGCTGAAGCCATGCGAAGAACGGTTGTTTCCTGCGAGCCCAGTGAGTTGGCCAAAACCGGGAGCATATTGTCATAAATGCCAAACCGCTGCGCATATTCAGCGATAAGCTTCATCCCCATATCGTTGGCAAGGCGCACGGTCATCAAGTTGCGTGATTTTTCAATACCGAGGCGCAATGTTGACGGGCCTGCATAGCCGCCGGCGTAGTTTTTCGGTTCCCAAAGCCCCAGATCGCCGCCCTGATCAATCGAAAAAGGGCCATCTAAAATAACCGAGGCTGGTGTGTAGCCATTGTCGAGCGCAGCGGCGTAGACGATTGGTTTGAACGATGAACCCGGCTGGCGTTTAGCCTGTGTTGCGCGGTTAAACTCTGAAGATGAAAACGAAAAGCCACCGACCATCGCCACAACACGTCCTGTATGCGGGTTCATGGCGACCATGGCACCTTCGATGCGTGGAATCTGCTCGAGTTTGTAGGTCGTGCCTTGGTCTTCAGTTGAAACATAAATCACATCGCCCTGCGTAATTACTTCGTCGATTGACTTGGCTTTGGCACTTTTCGTTTCAGGGTCTGCCTCATCTTTGACATCATAACGAAGCGCCCACTTCATCGTTGTCGCGTCAATGAAACCGGTTTTTCTGTCCTTGTTTACGGCTCCTGAAGCTTCAATCGCCGGCCTAATGCCAAGGTTAAGCCCATCAGGTGTCGAACCAAGTACAACTGCCAACTGCCATTCCGGCTGGTCTGCCAATGGCACGACCTTGGCGAGCAGCAGACCCCAATCTCCTGCCGGATCAATTTTTGTAACAGCACCACGAAAGCCACGCGCGCGGTCATATTCAATGAGACCACGATGCAGCGCATTACGGGCTTGCGTTTGCAATTTCGGGTCAAGACTTGTGCGAACGGAAAGGCCGCCATCATAAAGAGCCTGATCACCATAACGGTTGATCAATTCGCGGCGCACCTCTTCGGTGAAATATTCACCCGCAAACAAATATGTCCCGCTGGCACGCGGCCTGACATTCAGCGGCGCTGCTTTGGCCTCAACTGCTTCTGCCTGTTTAATGTAGCCATTTTCCAGCATCCGGTCGATAACGTAATTACGGCGCTCGACGGCGCGATCAGTGTTTCGGAACGGGTTATAATTGTTTGGTGCTTTGATGATGCCTGCCAAATAGGCGACCTCGCCAATGGTGAGTTCATTTACTGACTTGTCGAAATAGGTCAGCGCAGCGCCGGCAATGCCGTAAGAATTGAGACCAAAAAATATCTCATTGAGATAAAGTTCTAAAATCCGGTCTTTGGAATAGGCTTTCTCAATTCTGAAGGCGAGCATCGCCTCTTTGATTTTGCGGTCAACGGTTTGGTCAGCTGACAGCAAAAAGTTCTTGGCAACCTGCTGCGTTATCGTTGAAGCGCCAACCGGCCTGCGGCCAGTGCCATAATTTTGGATATTTACGGTCACTGCGCGAATGAGGCCTTGAATATCAACGCCTGAATGGGTGTAAAAATTTTTATCTTCGGCAGAAATGAAGGCCGCCTTCACACGGTCAGGAATTGCCTGGATTGGCAGATAAAGCCTTCGTTCACGCGCATATTCCGCCATCAAGGCACCATCGGCGGCGTGAACGCGGGTCATGACTGGCGGTTCGTAACGCGACAAGACCTCGTAATCCGGCAGATCTTTCGTCAAATTACCAATGTAAACAGCAACAACCCCGGCAATAAGCAAAGCCAGAGTTGAACCAATACCAAAAATATAACCAATAAGCCGAAACATCGATAACTTTCAGGTGACAGCTTCCAAGTCCAAATCAATTACAAAATAAAGCTGAATTATGCAAAACAACTCTTTGCCGCATCCGTATTTTACCTTGGTAAATTATGGTTATCAATTCGTTATCAACGCATAGAAACATGAATCGACTTTGAAGAGCCGTAACCGTCACTGTTGCGCAATATCAAGGTTGAACACTGCGCGTTCTATGCCCTTTGGCATATGTTTCGATTGCTTTGGCAATTACACCGGCCGTGCGGTCACGCCATGCAGGATCGCGCAGCAACAACTCATCCTCGTGATTGGATAGATAGCCCATCTCAAGTAAAAGAGATGGAACATCGGGCGCCGTTAATACGCTGAAACCTGCGGCCCGAAGCGGATTATTGATCAACTCAACTGAATTTTCCTGCAAATGAACCACAATTTGCCCGGCCAACTCGCGTGAGAATGTTTCAGTTTCCTGCCGTAGAAGATCAACCAAAATCGAGTTCGTGTCCTGATCTGGCTGCATTGGAGGCAGGCCGGCAATTGAATCGGCTAGATTTTCCTGATTGGCGAGAGCATTTGAAATGGCATCGGATGCAGAAGAGGATAGCGTGTAAATTGTTGCACCGCGCACATTCTTTAGCTTAATTGAGTCACCATGCACCGAAAGGAAAAGTTCAGCATTATTCTGGCGGGCAATTTTTACACGGTCGTGCAAGCCAACAAATACGTCGGAATCGCGGGTCATAATGACCCTGACATCCGCTGAACTTTTAAGAGCATCGCGAATTGCCAGCCCGAAAGCCAATGTCACATCTTTTTCTTTTGTGGCAAGTTTACCCTCGGCACCACTATCGATACCGCCATGGCCGGGATCGATAACCACCGTGAATGGCCCGTTTTCCAGCCCCTGTCCCTGTTCCCGCACAGATTCACCCAGTCGATCAGTTTTGGCAATTTGAACCGGGTTAAAAGCGGCCTCATCTGCAGAGGCCCGCTCTAAAAATGCGGCCTCATCGACAATAGAGAACGTAATAGTGTGGTTTTCCGCAGATTGGGTTTCTGTTTCAGAAATTGCCAAGGCTGGCATTGATAATGTCAATATTAATCGGGAAAGCCCCGGTGACATCAACCCAAAACGTATGTCAGTGACCAGCTCCGGCAAGCGCGCACCCTTATCGAGTGATGCAAAATTGGTCTCAGGCAGATCAATCACGATCCGCGGCGGGCCGTCGAGATGAACTATTTTCATGTTCACTTGCTTGTCAAATTTTAGCGAAACAGCCTCTCCGTTTGTTTCCAGCGATAATAATACTGCAGAAACACGTGTTTCCTCGGATGCAAACACAGTAGCGGCGCAGAAAACACTTAGAAACGCGGTGAAAAAAATTGCTGCAGACATGGCAATTATAACGCGCAAAATTTCAAGACGGCATTTGGCACTTGTGTGACAGTTTGGCATTCGATACATTTGAAATGTCATGATTTGCGGAAGTCTGGCTGGATTGGTTTTAGCACCGCGTTTGAAACCGAAGTTTCAACATTAGTGCTGCGTGATTCGTTCATTTCCGACAGGTGACATGGATTTCTGCCGAAATCACGACTGACCCGTGATTTTAGCGCAGTTTGGGTGCAAGTTTGGCAATTGCGCCCCAAAGACAGGTCAATCACCGGGCAGCATTTTGCGGCCCATCATTTTAAACCGGCTCGCGACGCGATTTTGGCACTAGTATTCAGGCAATGAGACCTCAGGCACAAAACTTAGGCGCACAGCGCGTTTATGCCCCAAAGGCCCATCCATGCTATGTCGTTGGCGCAGCCATTCATCACAATTCGTCAAGTTCAACCGCTCGCCGTAAGCCTTATCAAGGCGAGGCGCGGCTGGTAAAATTTGACGTGGAAAGATTTCGAAATGTCCAGCAAGATGCTGATCGACGCCTCCCACCCGGAGGAAACCCGCGTCGTTGTCGTTCGCGGTAACCGTATTGACGAATTCGACTACGAATCTGCCCACCGCAAACAATTGCGCGGCAACATTTATCTGGCCCGCGTCACCCGCGTAGAGCCATCACTTCAAGCAGCCTTTGTTGAATATGGCGGTAACCGCCATGGCTTTCTTGCGTTTGGCGAAATTCACCCGGATTATTATCAAATTCCTGTCGCTGACCGTCAGGCTTTGCTGGAAGAGCAGGAATTTGCCGCGCGTGAAGAAGATGATGAGGATGATGAGGCCGAGCAGAAAAAACGCGGCAAACCGCGTCGCGGCAAAAAATCTTCTGACCGCCCAAGAAATGTTGCGGCGGCTGACGAAGATGCCGATGAAAATCACTCTGGCGAAATAGCCGCATCAGTTGATGATGGCGACCATATTTCCGAAGCTGTTGCCGACGAAGAAGAGCATCATGAGGAAACATCCGAAGACCGCCAGGACGACGCCCAGCGCGATGCTGATTCGAGTGAGATAGAGAGCGTTGGCGAAGAGGATGCTCTGGAAGAAGTTCCCGTGCGTCGCCACACCTCGCGCAAACAGTATAAAATTCAGGAAGTGATCAAGCGCCGCCAGATTTTGCTGGTGCAGATCGTGAAGGAAGAGCGCGGGAACAAAGGCGCGGCACTCACAACTTATATGTCTCTTGCGGGCCGCTATTCGGTTTTGATGCCGAACACTGCGCGTGGTGGTGGTATCTCCCGCAAAATTACCAGCATTACCGACCGCAAGCGCTTGCG
>JANMFT010000003.1:0-3308 GCA_031374255.1 Limoniibacter sp.
GATGATGCTTTGCTCGGTGCCTACCTTGCAGAAAACGTCGCCGCTCTAATGGTGTCTATGGCAGGTGGCTATGACACAATAATTGCGCCTTCGACGCCTATGACTAAAAATATTATGCCGCGCGTGGCCGCCATGCTCGACGTGATGCAACTGTCAGACATCGTTGAAGTGGTTTCAGCCGACACATTTAAGCGCCCAATTTACGCCGGTAACGCCATTCAAACGGTGCAATCAACCGATGCGAAACGCGTGATCACGGTGCGCACGGCATCCTTTGCCGCAACCGGTGATGGCGGTTCAGCAAAAATTGAAAGCGTCGGCGCAGCCGCCAACCCGCATTTGTCCAGCTTTCTTAAAAACGAAATCGCCAAAAACGACCGGCCTGAATTGACGTCGGCCAAAATCATTATTTCCGGCGGGCGCGCTTTGGGTTCAAAAGAGAAGTTCGACGCTATTATGTTGCCAGTAGCTGATGCCTTGGGCGCAGCCGTTGGCGCGTCGCGCGCCGCAGTCGATGCAGGCTATGCGCCAAACGATTGGCAGGTTGGCCAAACCGGCAAAGTGGTTGCACCTGATCTTTATATTGCAGCTGGCATTTCCGGCGCCATTCAGCATTTGGCTGGCATGAAAGATTCTAAAATCATCGTTGCGATCAACAAAGACGAAGAAGCACCGATTTTCCAAGTGGCTGATTATGGCTTGGTCGCCGATTTGTTTGAGGCTTTACCTGAAATGCAAAAGGCGGTTTAAGCCAAAGTAGCAGCAGAAAACATCCGGTGGACAAGCGTTCACCGGCGTTTTATTTTGCAGTGCAGTAAAGTGCTGTCGGGGCTGAGTTTATGAGTGAAATTCAAAGAATCGGTATCATTGGCGCAGGCCAAATGGGTTCCGGCATTGCACAAGTCTGCGCGCTTTCCGGTTTTGACATTGTGATGATGGATGCCTCGGCCCCGGCGCTTATAAAAGCCACTGATTTGATTGGCACGCGGCTGGAAGAATCGGTTGCAAAGAGCCGCATTGCAACAACTGACCGCACAGCAAGCATGGCCCGCATCACGACCTCTACAGAAATGGCCAGCCTTTCGAATTGCGATTTAGTGATTGAAGCCGCCTCCGAAAACGAGGCCGTAAAGCGCAGTATCTATGCCGCATTGTGCCCTGTTTTGAAGCCCGAAGCGCTGATTGGCACCAACACTTCGTCGATTTCGATCACGCGCCTTGCCTCATCGACCGACCGGCCCGATAAATTTATGGGCATTCATTTCATGAACCCCGTGCCGGTGATGAAGCTAATTGAACTCGTGCGCGGCATCGCAACCTCCAACACCACGTTTCAAGCGGCCAAAGTGTTTTCTGAAAGCCTTGGCAAAACCGTGACTTTGTCAGAAGATTTTCCGGCTTTCATCGTCAACCGTATTTTGATCCCGATGATCAATGAGGCGATTTACACGCTTTATGAGGGCGTTGGCTCGGTTGATGCCATCGATACAGCGATGCGCCTCGGTGCGAACCACAAAATGGGCCCGCTGGAACTGGCAGATTTTATAGGCCTCGATACGTGTCTCTCAATCATGCAGGTTTTGCATGAGGGCCTGTCAGATTCGAAGTACCGCCCTTGCCCGCTTTTGGTGAAATATGTTGAAGCAGGCTGGCTCGGCAAAAAAACCGGCCGTGGTTTTTACGATTACCGCGGCGAAACGCCGGTACCGACGCGGTAGGAAGTTAAGGCTTCAACCCCAACACCCCGTCCACAAACTTGATTGCATCTTCGCCATGCCAAGCCGCGGGGCCGTTCATGGCCGCGAGCAAGCACCCTTCGCCGTCAATCAGCATCGTGACCGGCAAGCCCAAAACCAAGCCCGCACTTTTCAAATCATTAAAAACGCCAAGCGTGCCATCACGGTAGTGCTTCAGGTTTTTGACGCCAGTTTCTTCAAAAAAATCCTGCGGCTTGGTGTCATCGCCCTTGTCTAAATTAAGCGCAATCACTTCAAAATTCTGCCCGCCCTTTTCGGCTTGCAGCGCATCCAGCTCCGGCATTTCCGCGCGGCAAGGCGCACACCATGTAGCCCACAGGTTCAAAAGCACGGTTTTCCCTTTGAAATCAGCCAGTGTCACCGGCACTTTGTTTTCGCCTTGAAATGAAAGGGCAGCCAGAGAGCGCGGTTCAATTGCGCTCATCCCTGCAACACTGCCAATAGCCAGTTCGCCCACAGCTTTGGCCTCAGCCGTTTTTGAAATGCAAATATCTGCCTTTGCCGTCGCGATATTGCTTGTAGCGCTGCCATTGGCGTATATCGCGCCGATGCCAATCACAGCACCGAGCAAGCCCGCCCCCGCAAAAAGTCGCCACCCTGACAAAAACGCCGGTTTCATCTCTTGGTCTGCCATGCTTCAACCTGAAATAATAATCGCCACGAAAGCCCGCCAATGACTGATAATTCCGGCAGTAACAAGATGTGGGGCGGGCGCTTTGCCGGTCAACCTGATGCCGTCATGGAGGCCATCAACGCTTCAATTGATTTTGACAAGGCACTTTTTGGTGAAGATATTTTCGGCTCCAAAGCGCACGCTGCCATGCTGATGGCGCAAGGCATCATCACCGAGGCCGATTATACTGCGATTGATCAAGGTCTCGATACGGTTTTGGCCGAAATTAAATCCGGCACATTTGAGTTTTCTAAGAAACTCGAAGACATTCACATGAATGTCGAATCGCGACTCGCAGCGTTGATTGGCGCGCCGGCCGGAAGGCTCCACACCGCGCGCTCACGCAACGACCAGGTTGCGACTGATTTTAGGCTATGGGTCAAAGCCCGCTGCCAGTTTTTTGATGCGGTTTTGAAGGGCTTGATTGAGGCTCTGCTGGAGCGCGCGACCGAGCATTATGCAACCGTGATGCCTGGCTTCACCCATATGCAAACCGCGCAGCCGGTGACACTTGGCCATCATTTCATGGCCTACGTCGAAATGTTTTCCCGTGACCGCTCGCGCTTCCAAGACGCCATTAAACGCATGGATGAGTCGCCGCTTGGCGCAGCCGCGTTAGCTGGAACCGGGTTTCCCATAGACCGCCACATGACAGCCAAAACACTCGGCTTTCGTGAACCAACTCGTAATTCACTTGATTCTGTGTCTGACCGTGATTTTGCGCTGGAATTTTTAAGCACGTCAGCCATCTGCGGCTCCCATTTATCGCGCTTTGCCGAGGAAATCGTCATCTGGTCAACGCCGCAATTCGGTTTTGTGAAACTGTCCGACGCGTTTTCAACCGGCTCATCCATCATGCCGCAAAAGCGCAACCCTGA
>JANMFT010000032.1:0-8489 GCA_031374255.1 Limoniibacter sp.
GAGGCGAGCGGCGTTTATGTGCAGCCGCAACAACGCCAAGTCGTGCTGCCGCAAACGGTGCAATCGGCGATGGTCGGCACGCGGCAATTGAGAAAAATGGTGCAAGGCAATGTCCAGCCGCGCAGTTCAAACCAAGCCGAATCCATGGGCAAACAAGTAGATGAGGTCTGGCTGCCGCAAAATGTGGAGTATGACACCAACCAGAAGCCAGGCTCGATTATCATCGATACCAATGCCAAGTTTCTGTATTATGTGCTCGGCAATGGCCAAGCCCGCCGCTATGGCGTTGGCGTTGGTAAACCCGGCTTTGAATGGGCCGGCACACACAAGGTTTCACGCAAAGCTGAGTGGCCAGATTGGCGCCCGCCAGCTGAAATGATTGCCCGTGAAGCTAAAAAGGGCCGCAATCTGCCAGCCTTTATGGAAGGCGGGCAAGAAAACCCGCTTGGCGCGCGCGCTATGTATCTTGGCTCAAGCCTTTACCGCATTCATGGCACCAACCAACCATGGACGATTGGCCAAGCGGTATCCTCCGGCTGCATAAGGATGCGCAATCAAGATGTGGTGGATTTGTACGAGCGTGTGCGCATTGGCGCGAAAGTGATTGTGATTTAACTCACAGATTATCAGGCAGGCCTTCGGGCCTGTCTCCGCCATAGGCCCAGTTCAGCAATTCGATAGTATGAACAATTGGCATTTCAGCGGCTGTTGCGATTTGGGTAATACAGCCGATGTTTCCGGTGGCAATGATGTTGGCCTTGGTGGAAGACAGGTTTTTGACTTTGCGCGCCAGCAATTGAGCAGAAATATCCGGCTGCAAAATATTGTAAGTGCCAGCCGAACCACAACATAAATGGCCCTCACGCGGCTCAACAACGTCAAAACCGGCATTCTTCAACAATGTTTTGGGCGATTCGGTTATTTTCTGACCGTGCTGCATCGAGCAGGCAGAATGATAGGCAACGCGCATTTGAGGTTTGACCAATGGCTCAGGCAATTTCAGCGTTGTGAGAAACTCGGTGATATCCTTTGCCAGAGCTGACACCTTGGCAGCTTTTGCGGTATAGCCCGGGTCAAGCCGCAGCATATGGCCGTAATCCTTTATTGTGGTGCCGCATCCTGACGCGGTGATAATGATAGCATCAAGGCCACCTTCGATGTTTAGCCAAGCATCAATGTTGCGCTTTGCGGCCAGATGGCTGTCATGCTCACGACCCATGTGATGCACCAGAGCACCGCAGCAGCCTTCGCCTTTTGGAATGACAACTTCAATATTGAGCCGGCTAAGTAAATCATATGTCGCGGCGTTGATTGATGGCTTGAGCACCGGTTGCGCACAACCTTCCAGAATGACCACTCGGGCCATAGGTTTAGATTTCAGGTTTTGCGGCGTTCGCTCAGAGTTTGCTGGCAACGACTTTGGTGCAAGGCGCAGCATAGCGGCTAATGGTTTGAGCGCATCTAACTTATCAAAACCCGGCGCTAAAGGCCGTCCCAGTTTTGCAAAGCTTACGGCAGCACGGAAGCGGCTTGGGTAAGGCAGGACGTTTGCCAGAACAGTTCTAATCAAGCGTTCAATCAGCGGGCGTTTGTAGGTTTCCTGGATGTGGGCGCGGGCATGATCAATCAAGTGCATATAGTCAACGCCCGAGGGGCATGTGGTCGTGCAAGCCAGACAGGATAAGCAGCGGTCGATATGAGTGACGATTTGTTTGTCGGCCGCGCGCCCGTTTTCAAGCATATCTTTAATCAGGTAAATCCGCCCGCGCGGTGAATCGAGCTCATTTCCGAGCGTGACGTAGGTCGGGCAAGTCGCTGTGCACAGCCCGCAATGCACGCACTTGCGCATAATGGATTCTGACAGCGCAACGGCTGGATTGGAAAGCTGTTCGGGTGAAAATGTGGTTTGCATTGCTCAGCCCATCTTGCCCAAATTGAAAATATTGGCGGGATCAAACGCGGCTTTAATCCGACCGGTTAAAGCCACAACGGCAGAAGCTTGAGGCTGGAACACAGAAACTGCTGTGCGGGTTACCTCATCTGCGCGGGTGAGCGTGGCGTGCCCTCCCCCCATAGCGGCGATGGTTTTGCGCACCAATTCTGCCTCAACGCCCGCTTCCATACGCAACCAAATCAAGCCGCCTTGCCAATCATAAAATGCAGCAAGCCCTGCGTGGCGTCGTAGCACATCGACCATTTCATGACCGTGCGAGGGTGCCATTGAAACCCGCCAGACGGGCCTGTGATCGTTTTGAAACGGCTCAACATCACGGATTTGTTGCCAGAGTTGGCGGGACGTTTCAGCATCAAGAACTTCCTGCTGGCGGGCTTTGAAAAGTTGCTGCAAAAAAGCCAACCGCATTGGCACAGATATCGCAGAGCCTTGCAATCTTAGCAGCGTTGTTCCCTCGCTTTTAAGTTGACCATTGAGCAAACTGGCATTGACCATTTCAGGCACATGGGAAGCGCCGGTCACCTCGCAGTGTGTGGCCATGGCTGATGCTAAAACTGAAATGCCTGCCGCATCATCCAGCCCAAGCAAAGCCAAGGTCGTTTCGGTTTGCGCACACGGCAGAACCTTAAAAGTGACCTCGGTCAAAAATCCGAGTGTGCCCCAAGAACCAGCCATAAGCTTCACTAAATCAAGTCCGGTAACGTTTTTCATCACACGCCCACCATTTTTGATGATTTCGCCCTGCCCATTGATAAACCGGACACCTAGAAGCGCATCACGCGCGGCACCGACCACAAAGCGGCGTGGGCCGCAAAGATTGGCAGCAGCAACGGCCCCAATCGTTGGCGTGCCGTTGCCGCCCAAAAGCCCGCGATAATCCATCGGGTCAAAGGCCAATTCCTGATTGTTTGTGGCAAGCGCATTTTTGATGTCGTCCAGTGGTGTGCCTGCTTTTGCTGTGATCACCATTTCGCTTGGCGTATAGGCCACAATGCCGGACATAGCGCTCGAAGAAAGCGTAATATCGGTTTTCATTGGCTTGCCGATGCCGCGCTTGGTGCCCCCGCCAATAATTTCAACGGATGAGCGCTTGCCGGCAGCATCGCCAATGATGGCGGCGGCTTCAGCTTCTGATTGCGGTGCCAAATTCATGCAGCTTTGCCGGTGATAATTTCCGCACGGTTGGTCAGCGGAAACACTTTTGACGGGTTGAGCAGCCAACCAGCATCAAACGCCGCGCGCACCCGCATTTGCTGATCAAGATCAGTTTGTGTGAACTGATGCAGCATGAGATCGCGCTTTTCAATGCCAACGCCGTGCTCGCCAGTAAGGCAGCCACCCGCGTCCACGCAAAGGCGCAGCAAGTCCATACCGCAGGCTTCGGCTTTCTCGGCTTCAACCGGATCATTGACATTATAGAGGATCAACGGGTGCATATTGCCATCACCAGCGTGGAATACATTGGCTACGCGCAGACCATAGCGGGCGACGATCTTGGTGGTTTCGCGCAGCACATAAGACAATTGCGACAGTGGAACTGTGCCATCCATACAGATGTAATCGGCAATGCGGCCTGTAGCACCAAAGGCGGACTTGCGGCCTTTCCAGATGAGCGCAGCTTCGGTGGCCGACTGACTTTCCTTTATGACTTTGACGTCGTGCGCCTCGGCAATTTTCACAATCAACGCCAGTTGGTCAGCCATTTCAGCGTCTGACCCTTCAACTTCAATGATGAGCAGAGCTTCCACATCAAGTGGGTAACCGGCTTTGGCAAAGGCCTCGCAAATGGCAATTGCAGGCTTGTCCATAAACTCAATCGCCACTGGAATAATGCCAGTAGCGATTATGGCTGATACGCATTCGCTGGCGGCTTCCGGCGAGTCAAAGCCAAACATAACCGGGCGCTGGCCCAGCGGCTTTGCAATCAGGCGCACGGTGGCTTCAGTAATAATTCCAAGTTGGCCCTCGGAGCCGCATACCAAGCCCAGCAAATCCAAGCCGCCGGAATCCAGCATATCACCGCCAATTTCGAGTATTTCGCCTTCAATCGTAACAAGGGTTACACCCAACAGATTATTGGTGGTAACGCCATATTTGAGGCAGTGCGCGCCGCCGGAATTCATCGCGATATTGCCGCCAATGGTGCAGGCAAGCTGCGAAGATGGATCGGGCGCATAGAAAAAACCATCGCCTGATACCGCATCGGAAATGGCAATGTTGGTAACACCGGCTTGAACGCGCGCAGTGCGGTTTTCATAACTCACATCCAAAATGCGGTTCATTTTAGAAAGGCCAATCACCACGGCATCTTCCTGCGGGATAGCACCACCCGATAGTGACGTTCCCGCGCCGCGCGGTACAACCGGCACTCCAGCTTTATTACAATAACGAATGACGGCAACAACTTGCGCTGTGGTTTCCGGCAGCGCCACCGCCAGAGGCACATTGCTATAGGCTGTAAATCCGTCGGTCTCAAACGGCACCAAACTTCGCGGATCACTTACCAACCCCTCGCGCGGCAAAAGGTCTGTCAAATCTGCAATAATTGTCGCACGACACGCCAGCACATCGGCTCTGGGCGCGATAAACGCAATCGGCTGGTATTCATACGTATTGAGGAGTTGAGAGTTCATAGCACGGGACCTCCATCCGTTGCTACTATTTGCCGTCCCGCGCCGAATTGGCAAGGAACAAAAACGCACAGTGCCATTATGTTGGTTTTTTTGAAGATGGCTTGTGATCTATAACGAAATGCATCACGTATGTGTTTCAGGAGACTGCGTTCACATGATGGCAGATTTAAGCGACCTTGAAATTTTCGCCCGTGTTGTCAGTGCAGGGAGCCTTTCTGCCGCCGGACGCGAATTGGATTTGTCGCCAGCAGTTGTTTCCAAGCGGCTGCGCCGCCTCGAAGACCATCTCGGTACACGTCTTTTGCAACGCACGACACGGCAAATTGCCCTCACCGAGGCCGGTCAAGGTTACTTCGAGCGTATCGTGCCGATTTTGGCCGGGCTTGATGAAGCTGAAGCGTTCGTTACACGCCGGTCAACCATTGCGCGCGGTACATTAAAAATCACTGCTCCAACATCGTTTGGCCGCCTGCACATTGCGCCCTATCTGCGCAATTTCATGGCAGGTAACCCTGATCTCAACATCAATTTGATGCTGACAGACACGATCGTTGATATTGTCGGCGAAGGTATAGACTTGGCCATTCGAATTGGTGAACTTGCAGATTCCAGTCTGGTTGCCAAACGTCTTGCGCCGGTGGCACGTGTTTTGGTTGCAGCGCCGACCTATTTTGAGGGCCGCACACCGCCAAAAACACTGAATGACCTTGGCATACATATTTGCATCGCCCCGCATAATGGTGAGCCGTGGCGGCTTGAAGGGCCGGAAGGCGCTATTGTTTACAGGCCAATCGGGCCATTGCTCACCAATTCAAGCGAGGTTGTGCGCGAGGCGGTGATTGGCGGGGTTGGTATTGCGCTGCGTTCCACATGGGATGTTGGGCCGGAGTTAACATCCGGTGCCTTGGTGCGTGTGCTGCCGGATTATGAAGGCAACCGCAGCGTGGCCATCCATGCGCTTTACCCATCGAAGCAATTTTTGCCTGCCAAAGTGCGGTTGTTTATTGATTATCTGGTGTCGCTCTACGCGCCCACACCGCCTTGGGAAAAGCGGGTACCATCCGAACAGGTTGTGTCTATGCCAAAACGCCGGGCAATGCCAAGCGATCCGGTTATTCGCACATCTCCGGAGAATGTTTTCCGGCAAACGCGGAATTAGTTTCTTATATTATAGATCCAACTCGGAATTTGCCCCCCGGATGCGGCGAACAAGCCAGAACACGCCCAAAGCGATGACTGGAACTGAAATAGCAGAGGTTAATTCGGCCGAAAACGGATAGCCGAGTTCTTTTGCGCCCTTGGCCATGAACGCAACTAAGCCGACTAAATAATAAGTCACTGCCGCAACTGACAAGCCCTCAACGGTGTGCTGCAAACGCAATTGCTGTTGGGCACGTTTGTTCATGGATGTCAGCAACGCACTATTTTGTTTTTCAAGTTCGACATCAACCCGTGTGCGCAGCAAGGTCGCGGCGCGGGCAAGTTTTCGGGACATATTGGCTTGGCGTTCTTCAATCGAACGGCACGTGCGCATCGCCGGTGCCATACGCCGCTGCAAAAACCCGTGCCAGCTTTCATAGCCCGTGACCGCCACTTCACCCAACGCGGCAACGCGCTCTGTGACGATTTCGTCGTAAGCACGGCTCGCACCAAACCGGAACAGAGTTGAAGCCGCGTCCGATTCGAGTTCAGCGGTAAGGCCGTTCAAATCTTCCAATTGCGCTTGGCTGTCAGTAGTTGGCGAATTGCGCATCCGCAATGTTAAGTCGGCTAAGCGATCTTCCATATTACGGAGACGCGGCGACAGGCGTTGTGCTAAAGGCAGGCCAAGCAAAGCCAGCGTACGGTAGGTTTCAATCTCAATCACGCGCTGGGCCAAAGCACCTGCACGGGCTGGCGTAATACCTTTGTCAAAAATCACAATACGTGTCAGCCCATCAGCATCCTGCCTGAAGTCAGTGGCAATCGCAGCCATTCCATTTTCAACCGTAGAAAAGCACAGACTGGCGGCATCAAAAGTTTCGAGCACTTTTTCATTGGGTTTTGTCCAAGACCGCACTTCCACACGGACACCGGAAATGACAGTGCCGGGGGCAGGAAAACCCGCGGAAAACGGCATATCGCCAACAGGTTCAAAGTTGCGCGGGTTGGCGGGGCCGTCAAAAAGATAGGTCGAAAACTCGCTATGCCGCTCCCAGCGGAGTTGACCCTTGCTCCACGGCAATAAATGGTGGCGCGCGCCTTCAGCTGGTCCGCTGGCTCCGCGGGCACGGCATAAATCGCTAATCACAGCTTTGTCCGCGGCAGCACCGCCATCCAACATCAGCGCCAATTGAATAAGAATACGCGGCGGTGTCAGCGTCGGGTGCGGACGGGAATGCAATTCCCCCAATGCAGCGATGCGTTCGCGGTAAGCTGGAAAGCCCATTACGCGCGCGCCGGAAGCTGAACCGTTGGTCAATCCACTGGCTGAAACGGTGTCCTGTGATGGATCAACCGGAGTTTTCTCAGCCATATCAATGCCCCTCAATTTTCGTCACATTAGCGCAGCGTCATCGCCCGTGAAAGCGCGAATGCCTGTTTACGCCTGCTTCTTTGACGCAGGTTTAGGCGCGGTTTTAATTTGCTTTACGCTTGGCTTTGCACCGGGCTTGGCGCTCTCAGGCGCAAGACCGGTTTGCAAATCCAAGAGGTTATGACGGCCCACATTATTGATGTCGGTTTCGCCACATAGCGCCATTGTCTTATCGAGTTCGCCTGCTAAAATTTCCAGAGCTTTGGTAACTCCTGCCTGCCCCATTGCCCCAAGACCGTAAATAAATGCACGGCCGATATAGGTGGATTTTGCACCATAAGCGACGGCTTTGAAAATATCCTGGCCGGTGCGTATGCCGCCATCGACATGCACTTCAATACGGTCGCCGACCGCATCAACAATGCGCGGCAGCATATCAAACGAAGCCGATGCGCCATCCAATTGCCTCCCGCCATGGTTAGACACAATAATGGCGTCCGCGCCAATGTCGGCGGCGATTTTAGCATCTTCGACATCATTGATACCTTTAAGAATCAGCTTTTTGTCCCAGCGCTTTTTAATCCACTGAATCGAAGACCAATCCAATGTCGGATCGAATTGCTCATTGGTCCACGATGACAGAGATCCCAAATCAGTTACGCCTTTGGCGTGACCGACAATGTTGCGGAAGGTGCGGCGTTCGGTGCCAAGCATTTGCAAACCCCAGCGGGGTTTCGTCAACAAATCCAAAATGACAGCGAGGTTTGGTTTGGGCGGCACAGATAGTCCATTTTTCAAATCTTTGTGGCGCTGGCCCAGCACTTGAAGGTCCAGCGTCAAGACCAAAGCTTCGCATTTAGCGGCTTTTGCGCGTTCAATCAGGCTTTCAGAAAACGCACGGTCGCGCATGACATAAAGCTGAAACCAAAATGGCACTGTCGTGTGCGCGGCAACATCTTCAATTGAGCAGATGCTCATGGTGGACAGCGTGAAAGGCACACCGAATTTCTCGGCGGCTTTGGCTGCGGCGATTTCGCCATCGGCGTGCTGCATACCGGTCAGGCCGACCGGGGCGAGCGCCACCGGCATGGCCACATCACGCCCGATCATTTGGGTTTTGATCACCCGATTATCAATGTTACGGGCAACGCGTTGCCGCAATTTCACGCGGCCATAGGCAGCTTCATTATCACGGTAAGTACTTTCGGTATAAGAGCCGGAGTCTGCGTAATCATAAAACATTTTCGGCACGCGGCGTTTGGCGAGCCGTTTTAAATCATCAATTGTCGTGATCATTGCCATAGTCGCGCCCTCAGATTTGAACGCGGGAAACGCGGTTCAATTCACTCATGCGATATCAGGTGGCGGACACGCGTCAACGATTAGT
>JANMFT010000037.1:0-1776 GCA_031374255.1 Limoniibacter sp.
TCGTAGATGAACGAAGCCGGGGTCGCCGGGTTGGCCTCCCCGTTCTTGATGCCCCCGACGACACCGCCGGTCGACATGAAGTGGGACGATGAATTGCATGATACCATTGACAAAGTGCGCTCATCCAACCAGCCAGGCATGGGTGAAACCGCCGCCCATTTGGCGCGGGCCTTATCAGATACCCGCATTGCAACCAGCTTTTTGCTGGGGAAAATAGCGGACGGCGACCACGCAACTGCGCTTGCCGGCGCAACGCCTTATTTGCGGCTGTTGTCTGAAACAACTGGCGGCATCATGATTGCAGGCGGCGCTGTGGCTTCCACCGAGGCTGCACGTATGGCACTGGCGCGGTTTTTGGCGACCAATCTGATAGGCGATACGCCCGGCCTGCGCGACACAGTAACCGCTGGTGCAGATGCGCTGCAATCTGCCCGTCTGGCCTTGGTGGCATAATGTCAGAATTGATTTTGATTGAGCGCGGCGACGGCATCCTCACGCTGCGCATGAACCGGCCTGAAAAGAAAAACGCGCTGACGCGTGTCATGTATACCGCGATGACTGACGCCATCACTGCGGCGCAGACCGATGACACCATCCGCGTGATTGTGTTTTTAGGCGTGCCAGGCGCGTTTTCGTCCGGCAATGATTTGATGGATTTTATGAACGCGGGCGCGGGAGCAGGCTTGGGCGCGGAAGTGCTGGCGTTTCTGGCAGCAATTTCCGAAACGACAAAGCCATTGGTTGCAGGCGTTGATGGCCTAGCTATCGGCATCGGCACCACACTGTTGATGCATTGTGATTATGCATTGGCAGCCGAAGGTTCGTTGTTCCGCACGCCTTTTGTGGATTTGGGTCTGGTGCCGGAAGCTGGCTCCAGCCTGATCGGCCCTCAAATGATGGGCTATCAAAACGCTTTTGCCATGCTGGCTCTGGGCGAAGATTTTTCTGCCGAAGACGCCCGCACCTCCGGACTGGTGCGCAAAGTCACCACCCGTGAAACACTAGAAGCCGAAACTTTGGACGTCGCCAAACGCATCGCTGCCAAACCGCCCGAAGCCCTTCGCCTGTCACGGATGCTGCTGCGCGACCAATCCGGAACGGTGAAAGAGCGCATTGACGTTGAAGCGAAGTTGTTCGGAGAACGGTTGCTGAGTGATGAGGCAAGAACCGCGTTCATGGCATTTTTCGCGAAGAAAAAGTAATCACAACGTTTTATTCAATTGAAGTATATCGGCATGGGTCGTCCGATCAAGTCGGACGATGACGAAGTTAAAATCAATGATAACCAAGCTAACCTCCGTTTTTTGCTGTATGCCACTCAACTCCACCCTTCGTCATCGTCCGACTTGATCGGACGACCCATGCCGAAATGCCTCAATCAAACAAATCTTGGGATTTAGTTCTCACTTGACGCTTCATCATGATTGACTGAAACATGATCAATGTCCGGCATAGTCTACATCCTCGCAAGCCAAAAAAATGGCACACTGTATATCGGGGTAACATCCGATATGGCGCGCCGGATTGAAGAGCACAAATCTGGCACTGTTCCAGGATTTACTGAGAAATACGGTGTTCACCGTTTGATTTGGTATGAAGATCATTTTGATATGCGCGATGCCATAAAACGCGAGAAAGCGTTAAAGGGTTGGAACCGGCAATGGAAAATAGATTTGATCGAAAAGACAAATCCCGAATGGCATGAGTTGTTTCGCGGAACGGGATGGTAGGATAAATACCACTATATGTGGTCTGGAAAAATCACGGCATGGGTCG
>JANMFT010000071.1:0-5002 GCA_031374255.1 Limoniibacter sp.
ACGCTTATCTCAACCAGCCGGTCGAAGTGCCGGAATTGCGCGGCGAACTGGCCGCATTGGCAGGCATGCCGGGGCGCAGACCTGATCTGGTGATGCGCTTCGGGCGTGGTGCTGCCATGCCATTTTCAGCACGCAGATCAGTTGAAGCGGTAATGTTGTGAGCGCAGCGCAACGCATATTGAGCGTTCTAGCCGTGTTGATTGTTACAGCCGGGCTTTTGGTCTGGTGGCGCTTTGAAAGCGATATTGTTGTTGCCCGCGATAAGGCCGCATTCGGCAGCACAGTGATCGAAACGCCGTGCGGGCTGATCGAATACCAACAGGCGGGGTCGGGCAAGCCCTTGCTCGCAGTCCATGGCAGCGGCGGCGGCTATGATCAGGGCATGGCTTTTGCAGCCCCACTTGCAACGCGGGGCATCCGCGTGATCGCCATGTCACGCTTTGGCTATCTGCGCACACCAATGCCTAATGACGCGTCGGCAGAGGCACAGGCAGACGCATTTATTTGCTTGATGGACGCGCTGAATATTCCTGAGGCCGCTGTCATTGGCGGCTCAGCCGGCGCTTTATCAGCCCTGCAAATGGCGATCCGTTATCCTGACCGCACGACTGCGCTCATACTGCTGGTGCCTTTGGGCTATAAACCGCCATCCGCACCAGATTCAGCTTCACCCATGGCCCCATGGGTTGAAAAAACCATGATGAAAGCGCTGGGCTCGGATTTTCTGTTCTGGGCGGTTTTGCATGTGGCCCGCGCCCAAATGATCGGCTCTGTTTTAGCGACACACCCCGAATTGGTGACCAGTGCCAGCGCGGCAGAACACGCGCGGATCAACGCGATGCTCGACAACATCTTGCCAGTTTCGGCCCGCGCCGCCGGATTGCGCAGCGATACCAAAGCCAGCAAAACCATGGTTGCCGCTGACCTCAGCCTTGTGGTTGCCCCGACATTGATCATCAGCGCCCGCGATGACCGCTATGGCACCTTTGCCAGTGCGGAATATATGGCCGGCAAAATTACAAATGCGCAATTTCTAGGCTTTGAAACCGGCGGGCACACGTGGCTAGGGCACAATGATGCGGTGATGGACGCGATTGCGGGCCTAATCTTGCCAGTGGCCGCAGGAGCCGCGCCATGATCAAAAATTGGGTCCGGCATCATCCCTTGAACGGGTTTTTCACTTTGGCGTTCGGTATCAGCTGGTGCTGTATCCTCGTTATTTTCGCGTTCACCGGCATGGACCTCTCATCACTACAGCCCGTTGAGGGCGGTCTCATATTTCTGGCCATGCTGCTTGGGCCAAGCGTAAGCGGCGTGGTTTGCACGGTGCTTGTAGAGGGTAGGGCAGGGCTTCTTGCCCTTGGATTGCGGGCTATTCACTGGCGGGTGCCCGTGCGCTGGTATGCGGTGGCACTGCTGACGGTTCCGGCAATCTTGCTGGTGGTTCTGTCTTTGCTCAGCGGTCTCGTCGATCCGGTGTTTGCACCCCGCTTTCAGTGGTGGCTTTTCGGACTCGGCTTATTGGCAGGAACGTTCGAAGAGATCGGGTGGACAGGATTTGCCACACCAAGGCTGCTCGCCCGTAAAAGCCTGATCGTGGCTGGTCTGTCGCTTGGCGGCATTTGGGCGCTTTGGCATTTGCTGGCCGATTTTCGTTATAATGCCGGAGCGTTGGGGGCGGCCTGGCCGCTGGAATTTTTCATCACCTATCTGTTGGCATTAACACCCTACCGCCTGCTGATGATATGGGTGTATAGCCACACGCAAAGTGTGCTGCTGGCAATCCTAATGCATGCAAGCTTTACCGGATCACTGCTGGTTTTGGTTCCCGTGGTTCCAGCTTCGCTTGGTTTTTATTGGCAATTGGCCTTCGCTGTTGCGCTTTGGGCCGTCGTCGCGGTCATTATGCAAAAAGAATGGGCAAGAACCCCTGAGACCATTCCATTGAAAAAGGAGTGGCTGCCGTGACCGCCGAGCACGATTTTTCTGAAAGTGACACCACCGTCCGGCTGTATTCTCTGACTGGTTTGCTTACCTTTGTCCTGATCGCCTTCGGCTGGACGTGGGGCTTGTTGTGGGTTGGGGCTACGTTCACGCTGCAGCCCGCGTGGCTAGGCACGGCGGTTTTGATCGCAGCAGCCTTTGGACCCAGCCTTGCCGGAGTCATCACTGTGGCGCTTTTCGGCGGGCTGGCCGGTTTAAAACACTGGTTAAAACAGTGCTTGTTCTGGCGCACAGGCTGGGGTTGGTATGTCATCGCCGCCTTTGCCCCACTGGCGATAATGGCTCTGGCAATCATACTTTATGCTGCCACGGGCGGGGCCGCACCGCCTTCGCCCGCGATCGGGAATGTGTGGCTGTCAGTTCTAATCTTTGGACAGATACTTGTGCTGGGTGGCCCGTTGGGCGAGGAATTCGGTTGGCGCGGTTATGCGCTGCCCGCTTTGACAGAACGCATGGGCTGGCGGTGGGCCAGCCTAATTGTCGGGGCGATTTGGGCGCTATGGCATTTGCCGTTGTTCTTTATCCCTGGCATGGCGCAGGCCAATATGCCGATGGCCTTGTTTATGACCTCCAGCATGAAGCTGTCTGTCGTTTTTGCACGATTGTCAGTTAACACGCGCTTCAGCGTTTTGCCCGCCATTGTGCTGCACTGGTCGGTCAATGCGTGGTCATGGGCCATTCCGGTAACCCCGCAAGGCGGCGTGATGCTGCCCTATTATCTGGTGATGGGATTGTTATTCGCTGTTGCAATCCTCGTGTTCTTCAAACCGGGGCCAAACCCTTCAAAAGCGAGTTTAGCAAAATGATACGCAATTTCGTTTTGAGTTTTGGTATCATTGCCATTTTGCTCGGAGGGCTTTGGCTGCTGCAAGGGCTCGGGCTTGTGAATGTACGGCCGATCCTGTGCTTTGCCGATTGCGCGCCCATTCAAGGCGCCTCGACGACATGGGCAGTGGTTGGTGCGTTTACATTGGCGGCAGGCGGAATTTGCATTGGCTGGTCACGCAGGCAGCTTCCAAAATGAAACAAAAAGGAAAACCAATGAACATTTTCACATGGATTATATCCGGCCTTATAGCCATCATTATAGTTTATGGCGCTGCATATGCCTTTGGTGCTTGGCGCTGGCAAAATACCACCGGTGATCTGGTGGCAAAGCTGAATGCGGGCCGTATTGCGCCATCAGTCACCCGCTATAACGCCGCCGAACTGGAACCCTTGCCCCCACCTGTGCAGCGCTATTTCCGCGCCGTGCTGACCGATGGTCAGCCTATTGTAACCGCTGTCAAACTCACTCAAAGCGGTATGTTCAACATGAGCGCGACGGCGGCACAATGGAAGCCGTTCACCGCTAAACAAAGCTTTACATCAACGCGGCCCGGGTTTGTTTGGGATGCAAATATCACGCTGTTCCCGGGATTTCCGGTGCGGGTAGTCGATGCGTTTACTGCGGGTGAAGGCCTGCTGCGCCCAACACTTTTGGGCCTCTATTCGATGGGCACCATTGAGGGCAAAGGTGAAATCGCGCGGGGCGAATTGCTGCGCCATTTTGCCGAAAGCGTCTGGTTCCCGACCGCACTGCTGCCCAGCCAAGGCGTGGTGTGGCAAGGGGTTGATGACACATCTGCCAATGCCACGATAACAGACGGGCCAATCACAGTGACAATGCTGTTCCGGTTTGGTGCGGACGGCCTGATCACTGTCATCCGCGTTGAAGGGCGCGCCACAACAGTCGGCACCCAAACTGTTTTGATGCCGTGGGAATGCCGGATGTCAAACTACCAGACCCGAGACGGAATGCGCGTGCCGCTGACAGGCGAGGCATTGTATATCACGCCGCAGGGCGAGAAGCCGTATTTCAAAGGCACGGTTGAGACGGTGGACTATGAGTTTGCGGGATGAACTATTGGTCCGCCATGATGTTTTGCTCAGGGCAGGCTTCCGTGAATTCATTTTGCAATTAGATCGTTGTCGAATATCGGTTTAGCCCGTATTATTGAACTATGTCTTCAAGTGCACCTCTCAGGGATCTGATTGCACTTCTCTTTAAAAATAAGGCGCGCATGGAGAACCAATGAATGAAGCTAACTCTTGATTGGAATTGCGTCATCGAGGTTGAAGAAAAACAACCTCAGGCCGCTTACGTTATCGATTTGATCAATCGCCACAGGAAGGGTCAATTTGAAGTGGCGCTTCTTGCCGCCTCGGCATCTGAGAACATGAATTCAAAGCGTCTTCCCGGAAACGCGGAAATCTTTTTAAAAAGGGTTTTAGCGCTTGGATGGCAAGATTTACCACTGGTTCCAATGCCAGCCATATCCGACCTAAGTTATTGGGACAATTGTTATTACGTTGATGACGGTGATAAGTTTGAACGCGACTTTGATGCGCTTTGGCTTGTAATCGCTCCCAATACTCCAAGAAAGGCATCAGAACACTTGCCCCTTGGAATGGAAATGACTGGTGGTGCAATCCAGTCTGAAGCGTTGTCGAAGTGGCGAAACAAATGGTGCGACGTTATTTCTGCATATTCCCATATTAAAGAAGGCAGAGACATTTTCGTAACTAACAATACCAGAGATTTTCAGCGGAATTTTGAAAAGCTCTCTGAGCTTGGAATGAAGCACATATGTATTCCTGCGGAAACGAATGCTACCGTCGTCAAGATACGCTCAGCACAAAACTAAAATCGAAATGCGCTTCGTGCCGCGCGATGCACATTTTCTACGTTTCATCACCCCGTCACCAATCCTTCCCCCACAACGATTTGCCGCCTGCACTTTGCCGCGATTTTTTCATCGTGGGTGGAGATCAGAAACGTGGTGCCTTCATCGCGGTTGATTTGGCCGATCAATTCCATCACTTGGCTGGCCGATGTGCGGTCGAGATTGCCTGTGGGTTCGTCGGCCAGCACAAGTTCGGGGCTGTTCATAAGAGCGCGGGCGACGGCAACGCGCTGTTTTTGGCCGCCGGATAAATTGGCGGACGGAAAATTCAC
>JANMFT010000138.1:0-18416 GCA_031374255.1 Limoniibacter sp.
GCTAAACAGAGCCGCGTTTGGTATCCACTATGATCGTACGGCAAGCACGGTTTTGAGGGAGCGCCAAGGACAATTTTTACGGCATGATGATGGCTCCTGCGCTAGCGAAAGCCGCAACGAGCTTGATTTTCGACGGTCAAATGCATGGCTTGTTTTGAGCGTCGGAGCGCTTCCAGTGTTAGAAATTTGCCGCCAACCAAGATGCAATTGATTGAGTTCAAAACGCGTAAATATCTTGGTTCAATTTCGATCTGAGTTTTTTGTCAATCTGCATCTCGATTTGCGGCTTTTTGTTCGATAGCATGGTTTTTCAAACTTAGGCGCTTTTCAAAGTGCTTTTAGAATTTTGTCTTTCTGCCATCATTCAATTTACGGGCGGGCGGTCAGATTGGCCAAATACGCAGGGGTATTTTAACGATTAACACGCTCTCAACTTCGGCCTCAGCCATTGAAGCCCAAAAAATTGTCAAACAATTTGGCACCGGCGCAAGTGCGATGCGCGCCCTTGACGGCGTTTCTGTCACAATCAAACAAAATGAATTTTTTACACTGCTCGGCCCGTCGGGTTGCGGCAAGACAACTTTACTACGCATGATTGCCGGGTTTGAATTTCCAACTTCCGGCGCAATTTTGCTGGACGGCGTTGAGATTGGCGCGTTGCCGCCGTTCAAGCGGCCTGTGAACACGGTGTTTCAAAGCTATGCTTTGTTTCCGCATATGAGCGTGGCGGAAAACATTGCTTTTGGTTTGGAGATGCTGGGCAAACCCAAAGCAGAAATTGTTGCCCGCGTGGATGCAATGTTGGCGCTCGTCAAACTAACGGCGCTTAAAGACCGCCGCACCGACCAAATTTCCGGCGGGCAGGCGCAACGTGTGGCTCTGGCGCGCGCCCTAGCCCCACAACCGAAAGTGCTATTGCTTGATGAGCCGCTATCGGCACTGGATTATAAACTGCGCAAAGAGATGCAGATTGAACTGAAACGCATGCAAGCCGAAACCGGCATTACGTTCGTTTTTGTGACCCACGACCAAGAAGAAGCGTTGACCATGTCAGACCGCATCGCAGTGATGTCGGCGGGCAAAATACTGCAAATCGGTTCGCCGCACGATATTTATGACCGGCCTGCCAACCGGTTTGTTGCCAGCTTTATTGGTGAGACGAATTTCTTGAAAGGCGTGATTTCAAAAGTGTCTGGCTTGAATTGCACTGTCGCTGTCAACGGCATTAGTCTTGAGGCTGCAAGTCAAGCGCCGCAATCTGTTGGAGCAAGTGTCACTCTGGCAATCCGCCCGGAGCATGGCCAACTTGCCAAAGGCCACCAAAAAAATGCGCTCAATGGCACGTTGAAACACATCATCTATTCCGGCACTGATACGCAGTTTCATATCATGTTGAAGTCAGATGAAACAGTGTTGGTGCGCGCGCAAAACCGTGTCGGCAATGTCGCTGAGTTTTCTGTCGGCGATGCAGTTTCAGTTAGTTTGCAAGCCGGCGCCGCGCAAGTGTTGCTGGATTGAGCATGACTAACTCGCAAAACCGCTGGCTGCTATCATTGCCTGCACTGGTATTGATTTTTATTGCCTCCATTGGGCCGCTGTTTGTGATGCTCGCCTATTCCTTCATGGGCAAGGGCGATTTTGGCGATGTTAAACCGTGGACATTCTCGCTCGACGGCTGGTTCAACGTGTTTATGGAACGCGATATTTTTGATAATACGCTGTCGGTCGCCGATGCACATTTGACCATTCTCTGGCGCTCACTTTGGCTCTCTGCGGTGGCCACTTTCATTACGCTGCTGTTCGGTTTTCCGACCGCTTATTTCATCGCAACGCGGCCCAAACACACCCGCGAAATCTGGGTGTTTTTGATTACGATTCCGTTTTGGACCAATTTTCTGATCCGCACTTTTGCGATTCAAGAAGTCATCCGCAATGAAGGCGTCCTAAACACCGCGCTCATCTGGCTCGGCATTATTGAAACTCCAATCCAGATCATGTTCACTGACACAGCCATTCTGATAGGCATGGTCTATGTTTATTTGCCGCTGATGGTGCTGCCGCTTTATGCGGCAATGGAGCGCTTGGACTTCAAGCTGGTTGAGGCGGGCTATGACCTTTACGCCACGCGCTGGCGGGTGTTGACACGCATTATTTTCCCGCTGGTAAAGCCCGGCGTGATTGCCGGTTCAATTTTGGTTTTCATCCCTGCGCTCGGCGCTTATGTCACCAGCCGTGTGCTGGGTGGCGGTAAAAACCTGATGCTCGGCAATTTGATTGAACTGCAATTTGGCGCGGGCCGCAACTGGCCGCTGGGCGCAGCTTTGTCGATGACGCTATTGGTCATCGTTACCATGGCGCTGATCGTCTATGTTCGTTATGCCAACCAAAGCGGCGGGCGCAGCCATGGGTAGTTTCAACAAGAATGGGGGCTTTAACATTCGCACCCAAACTGGCTTTGCCTCAATCGCTTTTGCGACGTTTTTTGCGCTGTATGTGCCGATGGTTGTGCTGGTATTTTACGCTTTTAACGCAGGTGACAGCATCGCAGTATGGCAGGGCTTTTCGCTGCGCTGGTTTCAATCCGCTTGGAACAATCAGGCTGTGCAAGATGCAACGTTTCGCTCCATCTGGATTGCGCTGGTGGCAGCAACTTTCGCAACAATGGCCGCCACTATGGCCGCGCTTGCCACCACGCGAACAGAACCCTACCGCGGCCTCACATTCAAATATGCCGTCATCAACCAACCTTTGATGGTGCCGGAAATTGTAACCGCAATTGCGCTGCTGATCGTGTTTTCAAAGTTCAAAGTCTGGACCGGCTATTCCGGCAGCGGGCTGCTGGTTCTGGCCCACACTGCGTTTTGCATTCCGTTTGCATACCTGCCAATTCGCGCGCGGCTGGAAGGCATGGACTTAACACTGGAGTGCGCCGCCGCTGACCTTTATGCCACGCCGTGGCAGGCTTTCAAGCGGATTACATTTCCGCTGCTCCGCCCGGGCATTCTGGCTGGTTTCATGCTGGCCTTTGTAATTTCGCTGGATGATGTGGTGATTACCGAGTTTGTAAAATCCGGAGGGCAGGAAACGCTGCCAACCTATATGCTCGGCCAGCTCCGCCGTTCGGTTACGCCGGAAGTCAATGCGATTGCCACGGCGTTTCTTGCATTTTCTATTGTGCTCGTAACGGTGTTTTTCTTCCTCAGTCGCAGGCGCGCCTGATGGTGAATTCTTTTTTGTCAGTCGCAAACGAAGCTGGCATTTTTTCAAAACCCGTAAGATGATCTGTAAAATTCAGGGAGAACCACATGAAGACTTTTCTTAAATCAGCGGTTGCAGCCGTGGCACTGCTCGGCGCAACACTCACCGCAAACGCCGAAGGTGTTTTAAACCTTTATAATTGGGGCGATTATACGAGCCCGGAATTGCTGGCCAAGTTTGAAAAAGAAACCGGCGTTAAAGTGACGCTCACTGAATATGATAGCAACGATACGGCACTCGCAAAAGTGCGTGCCGGAGGCCATGGTTTTGATCTCGTGGTGCCGTCTGCCAATTATTTGCCGATCTGGATTTCCGAAGGTTTGATCGTCGAACCCGGCATTCCAGAGATGGCCAACTACAAAAATATCGATCCAAAATTCAAAGACGTGTCTTGGGATGCGGGCCGCAAATTCTCCGTGCCTTGGCTTTGGGGCCTCAACGGCATGGTCGTCAACACGTCGGTCTATAAGGGTGATATCAACACTGCCGCAATCTTCCTTGACCCGCCAGCCGAACTCGCTGGCAAGGTCAACGTCGTGCCGGAAATGAACGATGTGATGTTTATGACCATTCGCTATTTCGGCGGGCAGGCTTGCACGGGCGATTTGGAAGTCTTGAAAAAAGTCCGCGATAAATTGCTGGAAGCCAAGCCGAAATGGATCGCAATGGATTATAACACCATCGAGAAAATGGCGAGCGGCGACTATGGCGCGGCGCTGTATTGGAACGGCGCTGCGATGCGCTCACGCCTGCAAAACAAGGATGTTAAATTCGGCTTCCCGAAAGAAGGCTACCCTTTGTTTATGGACTCAGTGGCGCTACTCAAAGATGCCAAAAACGTTGATAATGCCAAAGCGTTTTTGAACTTCATCATGGCGCCGGAAAACGCTGCACTGATTTCAGAATTCGGCAAATATTCAAACGGTATTGCCGGTTCCGAAGCCTTCATGTCCGAAGAAATGAAAGCCGCGCCTGAACTGAATATTCCAGCCGAGTTGGCGTCTGCCGGGGAATTTCTGCAAGCCTGCCCTGCTGAAGTGAATGATATTTACACCAAGATCTGGACTGAGGTCAGTAAGTAGGGGGTGCTTCAGCTTCCCAAAGTATGGCGCAAATCTCTCCCTTTAGGGCGAGATTTCACCGAAGGTGACAGAGGGGGTTCTTTCGCAGAATTTTAGATTTGAGGAATTCCCCCTCTGTCGTTGAAAAGCGACACCTCGCCCCAAGTGGGGAGATTAAGAAAGTGCATTTACCCAAACCCCTTCAAACTTTCATATAACTCCGGCCTTCGATCACGAAACGCACCCCAAGTGCGGCGGAAATTATCGGTTGCGTTTAAATTGAATGTTGCTGTCAGCACTTCCTCTTGGTCGCGCGAAGCACGCTTGACCACCTCACCGGTTTGGTTGGCAATAAACGACGAGCCGTAAAATGTCACGTCCCGCCCCTCAGGCGCATGCTCGGTCCCGATGCGGTTGGACGCGGCAACCGGCATCATATTGGCTCCCGCATGGCCGCACATCACGCGCTCCCAATGGGCTTGGCTGTCGTAATCAGGTGCGGGCGGCTCCGAGCCAATCGCGGTTGGGTAAAGCAACATCTCCGCGCCTTGCAGCGCCATCGCACGGGCGCATTCAGGGAACCATTGATCCCAGCAAATGCCAACGCCGATCTTGCCAAAAGCTGTGTCCCAGACTTTAAAGCCGGTATCGCCGGGTGTGAAATAATATTTTTCCTCATAGCCCGGCCCTTGCGGAATATGGCTTTTGCGATAGCGGCCCATGACCATGCCATCTGCATCCACCATTGCGACCGTGTTGAAATGCGCTGGCCCTGCCGCCTCAAAAAACGAGACCGGCAGTACAACGCCCAGCTCTTTGGCGAGGCTGGCAAACCGCGCAACCAGCTTATGTCCTTCAAAAGGGTTAGCCCATTTGAAAAACTCGGGCCGCTGATCCTTGCAGAAATAAACGCCTTCGAACAATTCCTGCACCAGCACTACGTTTGCCCCTAGGCTAGCGGCTTGGCGCACGAGGTGCTCCGCTTTGTCGGCGTTGGCCTTGTGATCACCACCGCAGGCAAACTGCGTTACTGCAATGGTCACATTGCGCGGTTCAGCCATTTTCAAAGCCTTCCAGCACGTTGACCGTATTGATACCGACGGCCTCAATGGCATAGCCGCC
Source organism: Limoniibacter sp. (assembly GCA_031374255.1). GTDB lineage: Bacteria > Pseudomonadota > Alphaproteobacteria > Rhizobiales > Rhizobiaceae > JALOTE01. The sequence goes on from JANMFT010000138.1 coordinate 5,442, forward strand.
TTCCATGCAAAATACGGTTGGCAAATTCAGTTTGGCAATATGTTTGCCGCAATCCAAGAAGTCTTCACTGGTGAGTTTGAAAAACGAGATCGGATCGTCTTTATAAGCGTCGACACCGAGCGAGACCACCAAAACATCCGCGCCGTAATTTTTGATTTTGGCAATGCCATCGTGCAGCGCTTTGACCCATTCGGCATAGGCTGTGCCGGGCCGCATGGCGTAGTTCAGCGAAAATCCTTCGCCTTTGCCTGCGCCGGTTTCATCAGGGTAACCGGTGAAATAAGGGTAAGCATCTTCCGGGTGGCCGTGCAGAGACACAAACAGCACGTCGTCACGATGATAAAATATGTCCTGCGTGCCATTGCCGTGGTGAAAATCAATATCGAGAATTGCAACACGCTTTGCACCCTTGGCACGGAAACTTTCAGCTACAATCGCGGCATTGTTCAAAAAGCAATAGCCGCCATATTGGTCTGACGAAGCATGATGCCCCGGCGGTCGGCACAGAGCGAACGCGGCTTTGGCCCCAGCAGCAACATGGTCAAACGCAGATTGCGCGGACGCACAGGAGGATTGTGCTGCAATCCATGTGCCTTTAGTGATCGCGGTTTCCGACGCAAGGCAATAATAGCCAGCTTTACCGTCGATGTTGCGCGGCGGTTTCATGCCCAGCATACGCCGTGCCGGAATGCAGGTCGCGATAATTTCGCCGCCCATTCCTTCTGCTTTCCACTCATCCCAAGCGGTTTCAAGAAAGGTTAAAAATCCCGCATCGTGGATGGCATTAACGGCGGCACGGTCAATTGCGCCTGGAGCAACCACGCTTGGAAAGCCGCGCTCTTTCAAGCGTTGTAATACAAACTCAATGCGCGACGGGCGCTCATAGGGCGTAACAAACTCGCCGCCGGAAAGCTCGGCCTGCGGGAAATGATAACGGTGATCTTCAGAAAAAAACGTCTGCACTTGATGGCTGCTCCTCAATCCTAAACATTGAGAGAGCTACAAGTTTCACTGCCGTGCTGACAAGGACAAAACGCTAAAGAAAACCTGCCGTCATGAGCAATGACGGCAGGCCAATAATTTTCGATCAAAAGTTCAGACACATGTCCATCAAATGTTATTTTTGCTCATCTGATCAGCAATGTATTCAGCTTGCCGCACAGCCAGCGCGACAATCGTCAGGGTCGGGTTTTCGGCTGCGCCCGTGGTGAATTGCGAGCCGTCGGACACAAACAGATTTTTAATATCATGCGTTTGGCCGTGAGAATTCACCACTCCATCGCGTGCATTTGCAGACATGCGGTTGGTGCCAAGGTTATGCGTTGATGGGTATGGCGTGGTCGGGAAAGTGCGGGTTGCCCCAACGGCTTCGTAAATCGCTTTGCCTTGCGCATAACCATGATCACGCATGGCAATGTCATTGGGGTGATCATCGAAGTTGACGTTGGCAATCGGCATACCGAACTTGTCTTTAATTTTGCCGTTGAGCGTAATCCGGTTGGTTTCCTGCGGCATGTCTTCACCAACAAGCCACATCCCCGCCATGTTCTCATAGCCATCCATGGCGCTGGCAAATTCACGGCCCCAACCACCGGGGTTCAAAAATGCTGCCATAAACGGAACGCCAAGCGACAGCGTTTCCATTTCATAGCCGCCCACAAACCCGCGCGACGGGTCATGGCGCGCTTCATCTTGGATGACGCCGGCCATAGTTGTGCCTTTCCACATACGAACCGGCTTATCAAAGATCGCATAAACCGAGCCGGTCATATGGCGCATATAGTTGCGGCCAACCTGACCTGAAGAGTTTGCCAAACCATCAGGGAACATCGACGATGCCGAGTTGAGCAACATACGCGGGCTCTCAATCGAATTACCCGCTACGCAAACAATACGCGCCTTCTGACTTTGCAATGTGCCTGTCGCGTCCGCATAGACAACCGCAGTTACTTTTCCAGTTGCATCATGCTCAATTTTGACCACTTGGCATTCTGCGCGCACTTCCAAATTGCCGGTTTCTTCGCCGCGCGGAAGTTCAGCCACCAATGTTGACCATTTGGCACCTGACTTACAACCTTGGAAGCAGTGACCGATTTGCAGGCACGAACCGCGGCCATCACGCGCCTCGGAATTGATCGCCATATTGCCGGTATGAACTTCTTTGTAGCCCAGTTTTTTGGCACCTGCTTCCAGCACCTTATAGTTGGTGTTGCCCGGCAGCCCCGGAATATTGTTGGTGCGGGTTACGCCCATGCGTTTTTCCGCATTGTCATAATATGGCAGCATTTCGTCGAGCGTAATCGGCCAATCGAGCAAATTTGCGCCCTGTACCGTGCCATATGTTGTCAGCGTTTTAAATTCATGGGCTTGGAAACGTAGTGATGCGCCCGCCCAGTGCGTTGTGGTGCCGCCAACAGCTTTCACAATCCAAGCCGGCAGATTGGGAAAGTCTTTGTGAACCCGCCACGAGCCTGATGTGGTGCGTTGATCCGTCCATGCCAACTGGCTGAACGACGCCCATTCTTCATTCACAAAATCTTCGGTTTCGTAGCGCTTGCCTGCTTCAAGGCAGACTACTTTAATACCTTTAAGTGCAAGGTCGGTTGCAACAACTCCGCCGCCTGCGCCTGAACCGATAACGACGACAACTGTATCATCATCAAGGGCAAATGTTCCTGGATTAGCCATGTTCGTTCTCTCTTTCAGATCCAATCAATGTCAGCAAAACCACGCTCAATATATCCGCCTTTGGACGCCGACTCGCCCTCATAGCCAAACACACCCCAGACCTCTTCCTGGTTATAAAGGCTGACAACGAGGCCACCGCGTACGCCTTGAAAGAAAGCGCTGCCTTCAATTTCACGCAAAATGGCAACGCGGTCTTCTTCCCACTTCACATTCGCGTATGGGACACCGTGCCGCGCTTTGGCGAGATCATCGAGCGTTGCGACGCCTGCATTGACGAAGTCTTTTTTGGCCGCGTCGTCATAGCCTTTGACCGCTATAGCATAATATTTGTCGGCAATGCGGTCATGCGGGTAAACATCGCGCGCCATCACGATGAGTGTTTTCATTTGCTCGGGCGTAATCGCGGTGAGTTCAGCGCCCCATGCTTCGGTTGGTTTTAAAAGTGCACTGCCGGAAATCACAAATCCTGCACCGAGCCCTGCTGTGGCGACAAGAAAGCCGCGACGGCTGAAAATTGGCTTTTGGGCTGTTGGTGGCGCAGCAGGGGCTATACCCTGAAGGTCTTTGGTGGTCATTTTTCAGTCCTCCCAGACTATTGTTGAAATTCAAAACCCGTTCAATTCGAAAGTCGTTAACTTCAAAAGTATTCGACCAGACGCGCGTGCCCACACATCCGATTAGGTGTAACGTCCGTGCTTTTGCAGGACTTCAATTTTATAACCGTCGGGATCTTCAACGAAGAAGAATTTGGCGAGTAATGCGCCTTCGCGGAAAAACTCTTTGACCGGTTTCGGGTTCAAACCATGCGCTGTAAAGCGCGCATGCTCGGCTTCCAGATCATCAACCGCAAACGCAATATGGCCGTATCCATTGCCAAGATCATAAGATTCTGTGGTGCCATGGTTGATGGTGAGCTCGACTTCAAAATCAGCGTCGGCGCTGCGCAAATAGACAAGTGTAAATCCGTCAAAACCAAAGCGGTCAGCAACCTCTAAACCAAAGGCATCGTGGTAAAATTTTGTCGAGCGCGCTTCATCTAACACGCGGATCATCATATGAATTGCTTTTGCCATATTCCGGTTTCTCTCACGGTTTGGGGGCAAGAGATTGAAGATAAGCAATGACAAGCGCCCTTTTGGCCGGATCTTTTTGCTTGTAGGCCATATTAGTTCCGGCCACGATCTTCTTGGGGTTTTCAAGCCAGGCATCCAGCGTTGCCGCGTCATAAACCAAATTGGCCGCCATCAGGGCTTCAGAATATTTAAAGCCAACGGCTTGGCCGGATTTCGCGCCAAATATCGAATACAGGTTTGGCCCTTGGCGATTCTTACCGGTGTCATCCGCCACATGGCAGGTGCCACAGCTGGTCACAAATTGCTTTTGGGCAGCGCTAAGATCAACGTCTTCGGCGACAGCCAATGAAGGCGAAACCACGTAACCGGCGGAAACTCCTACGGTGATTGCTAATAAAAACAGATTGAATCTCGGAAATGTCAAAGGCGGCCTCCCAACTGCCAAGCCAACATTTGATGGCTTAGAACAGTTCTAGGAAGGCGGCTGCGGTGCGGGTAGTATCACACTACTACATCGCAAAAAGTGAGTAATTTAACCGGCTAATGCAAAATCCTTGCGGGCCTCGGCCAGCAGTGCGAAGCGTGCGGCAGGGTTCTTTGCCACATCGCCAATATATTTCAGGCAAGCGCAACGCAGCAAAGATGCAAAGTTGTTTGGCTCGCCACGAAACGCCAAAACCTCGTCATGGAGCGTAGTCAAAAAGCGCCCGAGTGACACGTTTTGTGCAGCAGCAATCTGCTCAAGAATGACCCAAAAGGATGCTTCAAGCCGAACCGAAGTGCCATGGCCCCCAAGCCGTACGGAGCGGGTTTGAAACTCATAATCAGTTTCAGGAATATGTGAAAACAAGCTGCACATTGTTCATCATCCTTCTGATTGCGCTGTTGAGAGGTTGCACCAGAAACGCCACCCCGTCGAGTGCACATTTAGCCTCATGCCGATTATGATCTTAGCGATTGTAAGCGAGGGCCAACGTTTATCTGCTGCGTCATGCATTGCTGCGTTTTTCAGCACCCCCCCGCTCTTCCACAATTTGAATGAACAGAATCTTTGGAGATTATAACTAGGCATTGTCACTTCAGCTCAAAACCCCGGCGAATTGCAAAAATGTTCTGATATCCGTGATTGGATGTCCGTTTGAAAGCCGCAGCGGGCTGTCTTCAGGTTTCCAATTTAAACCGCCAAGTCCTGCAACATTTGCCTGATTGTGCCGTATTAATTGCGTAATTGTTCCGCGGACAATTGCACCTGCGGCAGGCCCTAATACGTTGCCGCCTTTAAGTTTGGCCTCGCAAAGGAAATAAACCCATAAAGGCGTGCGTCTATCAAAACCCGCTTCAGTGAGCACAGATTGGGATGGTAATCTCGGAAACGCACTGGCAATTTGCGAATGCGTAAGCGGCGTTAAACCAAGCTTTGATGCAACCTCTTGCCCGCTCGGCATAAATCTGTGGTAGCCGCGTTTAATATTGCGATGCGCGATTGATCCCAAACCCATCATCATTTTTTCGAGTGTGGCCAAGTCGCCGAGCGAAACCATATTTTCAGGCAGCACCAGATCAATATGCTCAGCGCCGCTGCCTTCTACATTGGTTGCACGTAAGAACCTTGCCCAATCAATAACCCAATGGCTCGGCAACTTGCCCTCTATATTGGCTCTTGAACCTTGATTATTGAGTTGACCCATCTTGCCGCGTGACGTGAAATCAAACAGATCTTTGAGTGTTGCGGTTTCACTGATAAGACCGCTCTCACCAAAAAACCCGTTGTAATCATAGGTCGAGGAAATCATAGAGTGTCCAAAGCGGAAAGCAGCTGTGGTAAACTCAAAGGGAACAGCGCTCTTATCGTCCCAATTTATGCTTGATCCCGCTGATTCATTTGGCACCAGATGTTTCAAATAATCGTGTAAAATACAGTGATGATAATGGCGGGTAACCAACGCGCGTGCCGCATCGAAAAGCTGCATCTTGTCTGCAAATTTCGGCTTTAACACCTCAATCGCCTGATTGTGAAACAGCATGAAGGCAAGATGAAGCTGTGCAATAACGAGGTTCTCGTCATTGCGGCGGTCCGCGATTTTAGCAACGCCAGCAGCTCTTACAAGATCATGATCCAATATCGTGTCGAGTTTGTCTTTGGGAATGTTTAGGTCTGGGTCATTAAATGTTTGACCCAAGCGAAACTTCATAGTGCCAAGATCATATAGCTCTTTTATCTCGGCGCTTTTGCTATTAGGCCCGCTTCCATACAGGCTATGAAGGCCCAGCGGCCTTGGGTGTTGGTTTATGATGTTTTTGGCCAACCAATCAGGGTTTGGCGGGCGCTCCGGTGACATCAACGCAACGACATCCGCGCCCGCAGTTACCACATCATCAGAGCCTGCAAAATCTCGTGCATGACCCCTTACTGAACTAAGATATAACGGTGTTGCAGTTGGTGCAGATAAATCATGATTTATGAATTGGCCAAAGTAAGTATAGATCGCTGGAAGAATTGAGTTGTTTTTGTCTGCAATTTTTTGGCCATCAACCAAATTGGCCAATAGATTTAAATTTTCAAAATGCTTCGCGCCATTATGGTCGGTTTGTCGCCATTCTTCTTCCGCTAAGGCCTTGAACATATAACAATAAAAACTGTCGTGAGCGCCAGATTCCCCCGGATTCGTCGAAGCTACGGTTCCATGATCTGCAAGAATTGCGCTCATTATAATCAAAACTTTCTCGTTCATATCCTGAAGAAATAAGGGTTTGGTTCATTACTTAATAAGGCTGCAAAGGCTCAATCTCCGACGCGGTTTTAATCCCGCTAAACTGTGGTTGGCTCAGCGATTGCAATACGATGCGCTCAATATCAGGCGAGCGGTGGAGTGCTGATAGCGTTGGCACAAATGCTCTTGCGGTCGAAAGCAGATCAACTTGTCGTGTAAGGTCTATCGCGAAAATCGAATGGCCTGAATTGATCACATGCCGTTGGACATCGTGCGGGCAGGGTGGTCTTTCAAACACAGTTTCACAAGGTTGAAATTGCTGCATCTCATTTATGGAAGCATTGTCAGCCCAACTTTGAAGTTCATCGTTTGAAGCTCCCATGGTCATGGATACTTCCATCTGTATCATTTCGGTTACGGCCCAAATCGCCGCACGTTCAATGTCTAAAGCGGCCGCGCTACCCATGGCAATATTGCGGCCATTCTCATCGTAAGAGACTGCGGCAACCACCGGGATGCCAAATTCACTGGTAATATCGATGAGACAAAACTGCTTTTGCCGGTTGGTCAGCCACCACGAAAGCCGGGGCGCAAGCCTGTCGAGGCAGGATGCGGGCAGGTGGTTCCGGCGCTGGCGGCCAAACCACCATATTGCCATGGCATCGCGTTCAACAACTTCCAGCAAAGCTCTGTCAAAGGCGTCTGTAAATCTAACCCCGCAGGCGCATCCATTGGTATCTGCGTCATAGATCAAACGCTCGTTAAACACATTCGCCCAGTCCAGATAGATGCGTTGGGCTGAAACGGGAACGACATCTTTGAGACCGACATTCAGCATTTCGATTTTAGCCAGACCGTCGCTCCCGATCGTTCGGGTTTCACTCAAGACACAATTTTGGGCGAGGCTCGCCAGCAGTTCAACACTTTCTGCCGCTGCTGACAGCATCGCCTGAGCCGCACTTAAACCGCGCCCTGCTGGCAGCCTTGGTTTAAGTCCGGTCGTGGATGCCTTAACCGGTATGGCCACGGCAATGAAAACCGGGCTCTCAGGCAGATCAAGTTCACGCACCTCAAAATGACCTTCGAGGCTGTCGAGCACTTTTTGCAGTTGACGATCCCAAGTTCGTATCATGTTTATCATTCGATACGAGGCAGCATCGTCTTGCAAGACACACCAAGCTAGCGTGAATTTAAATTCACGATGGTTTCACGATGATCGCTCCATGATGCCAATATATTCAATGGAGGCAGCAATGGCATTTATTAAATTGGTATCCAGCAATCCAAACGTGGCCATATCGGCAGGTCGGGGCATTATGGCTTTAAGCGACTCTGTTTTTAAAACAGGGGCAAACAGCGAGTGGGCAAAGTTCGTGGTGAACCCGCATCAATGGCTCTACAACAACAACTATCGTTATGTGGATAAAGACCATGTTGAAATAGGCACCGGTAAAGTTCCCGACTCAGTTGAATTGGTGCCCGTTTATGACAGTGCAACAAGGATGCACATCCGCATTCCGTGGAAACAAACATTGCGGGATGCCCAGGCAACACCTCTGCAAGATGAGCCTAATTATCAGCGTCAGTTTCCCGCAATTTTGGCGCATTACTTTATGAGAAGCTGCCGGTAGCACCGGTATGAAAACTGCGAGCTTTTTCAAGACCCGTGTTTAGCGCAGTCCTGCCGTCGGGCCAAACAACAGGAATGACCATCTTCAGCCATTCCTCAATGTCGGCCCAACGGGGCAGTGAAGAGCCTTGCCATTTGCTTTTAAAGGTAACGGTAAAGGCCGCAAAAGCCTCCGCAGCCTTTTCATTCTGACCAAGCATGGCATAAGCGGCAGCTTGCCATGCACGTGTCTCAAGCATCACGTCCAGGCACTTTGAGATGCTATCGATCGCATCTGCATAGTCTCCCCGCAAATATTGAATTGCGGAAAGATACCCAAGAAAATAATCAGAATGGAGCGGGTTGAGACTTAAAGCACTATCTGACCATATTCTGGCAGTGACCTGATCACCGATAAAGCCCAAACCACTTGCGCTGGCGATCAGCGTCTCAGAATCGTAAGGATTTAATTCTACCGCAAGTCTAAAGTGTGAATCAGCGCGGGGCCCTGATCCAGCCATCAACCACGCCCACCCCATGCTAAGGTGATTGCGTGAATCAAATGGATCAAGGGAAATCGCTTTTTGTGCCAGCTCAAATCCCCGTTTTATGTCCGCTGCTGTTTCTGCATAACCCGGACGCACAAAGCCTTGGGTCATCAATACGCCGGCGAGACTTGAGTAAGCGCAAGCCATTCCTGGGTCGAGTTCAATGGCTTTGGCTAAAAGCACTTGAGCTTCAACATCTTGCGCTGCAGACCAAGACCGTGAAAGCTGATGACCTTTAAGCCAATAATCATAGGCATCTGCATCATTTATCGGCTTTCGGGCAAATCGCAGTAACCCAATATGATTGATACGTGAGGCAAGTTTTGCTGAAATTGAACCGGCTATGGAATTGCTGATCGATTGCAATTCAAGATGTGAGACTGGAAGAACGTCTGTCCACACTTGGCTGCCGTCTGAACAATCAATCAGCGATACAAATACCTGGCCCCCCGGAAGCCGCCAATCGAGCACAATATCAATGGCATAACCGGCGCCAATTGCCGCCCTTAAATCCGGATAATCAATCTTGACCTTTGAATCAAAACCGTTGCTTGGCCAAGACAGAATAATCCAACACCTGAACCGCGACAGACTGACCTTGAGAAGTGCCGCAAACCCATCCGCCAAATAATCCCGGTCGTCATTTTGGTAGCGTGTAAGCGGCGGCCGGATTGTAATTTTGGGCAAGCCATTCAAGCTCAAATGAGCGCCATTTTTAAAGTGTAGCATTGCGGTTTGCGGAGCTGGTGCGCCTATACTGTCGCCGCGTTTAATGGCCACCAATAAGTCCAAAGATTCTTGGGAAGGCTCGCTGTCCAATTCATCGGCCAGTGCATGCTCAAGAGCCGTAAACTGTCTGAGTGCGCCGGCTTGGTCACCGCGAACAACATAAAACCGCATCAAAAATTGATGGGCCAGTTCGTGGCTGGGTTCAATGCGCAATAGTTCTTCGGCTATTTGATTGTCGGAAAAGTCTTTTGCCGACATCATCTCCAATAGGATATTTGTCAAAAGGTTTGAAATCAGCGTCCTCAGCCTGCTTCTCTCAACATACATCCAGGCTTCCAAAATGGGTGCCGATGGTAGAATGTCGCCAAATAATTCGCCCTGCCAAGATTTTGCGGCTGCAAGTGCTGCGCTGCGGTCAGACTTTGCAGCCTCAATCTGGCGAACCAATGTCACCGCATCAACATCAATACTGTCTTTGACAAACCTGATTTCCAGACGGCTGGTTTGCAAAATATGTTCGCTGGCTGGACCCAAAACATCGCGTATCTCTTTGAGACATTGGCGCAGTGATGATCGCGCCAATTCTTCCGGTGCAGGATCCCACAAAAAAGATGCAAGTTTTTCGCGGCTCATCACGCCACCGGGCCAAAGCGCCATCAACCCCATCAGGCATCGGGCCTTTCTGGATTTGAAGACGTATTCAATACCGGTATTGGCATTCACAAGTTTGCAATTGCCCAAAACTTGCATTTGAAAGCCTGCGCTCATTACTGCCCCTTACGCATGGTTATCTCTAACTCTGCTCTATGGCCAATCCATATGCAACCTGCCAGCTGCATCAATCAATTTTGCCTTCCTGACCCTCGCTTTCACGCTGCTTTGACGGTGAACATACGGGCAGCCGTCTAAGCATCTCCCATCGATCGTCGGCACAAACATAATTCCGGTGAATTCGATTTTAAAACGAACCAATGGGAGAATTTTAAGTGAGAAACACATTCATCAAATCAACCCTGTTTGCGCTTGCTGTGAGCGCAAGCGTTTTTACATCAACAGCAAATGCCAGTGACTTTACTACGCTCACCAAATTATGCGCAGCCAATCCGAATTGTCGCCAAGAAGAGCCGATTTCGACGGGAACCGGCACAGCGCATTTTTTCATCCGTAAAGCCAATAGCGTTGTTTCTGTTCGCTGTGATGAAGATCAAGGCTGCAGGCGTGTGTTTCCGCGCGGCTCATCGGGCCCCATCACTGATCTTAAAGCACTTTTTGGGGGGTTGTGACGTGACCCGCGCCCAGGCAAACGGCTTGCTCCTCATTGCAGCGTTTATGTGGGGCGCGGGCAATGTTGCCCAAAAAACGGTGCTGGAAGATATCGGCCCGTTAACAGCAGTGGGATTGAGGTGCCTGATTGCGGCTTTGGTGCTCGTACCTTTTTTTGCGCGGTTTGATCACAAGCCGATGCGGGGTAAATTCAAATCTGCACTCTTCATTATTGCCACATTTGCCATCGCTGTGACGCTTTACCAAATCTCTGCTGGCCTGACGAGTGTCACCAATGCGGGCTTTCTCGTTAACATCAGCATCGTTACAACACCCATCGCCGCTTGGTTATTATTGCGTCAAAAACCCTGTATCATGGTTTGGCCTGCCGGGCTTTTTGCACTGATTGGTGCTTACATGATGAGCGGCGGTGTGATTTCAGAGCTGAATCTCGGCGATGTTTTGGCAATCGCCTCAGCTGTGCTGTTTTCTTTTTGGATGGTGTTTCTAGGACGTTTCGTAACGCTCTACGGGCAGGCCGGGCTTATTACGCTTGCCCAGTTTTTTGTAACCGGTTTTATCTGCCTCATTACTGGTCTGTTGATTGAACCTGTCAGTGTTGCAGGCCTCACATCAGCGCTTCCCGAACTTATCATTTTGGGCGTAGCTTCCACCGGTATTGGATATTTGTTTCAAGCCATTGCGCAAACCCGCACAAGTGCCAGTGAGGCTGCAATCATTGTCAGTGGCGAAGCGATTTTCGGTGCCATGTTTGCTTTTACGCTGCTTGGGGAAACCCTCAGCCTACAAGGCCTGATAGGTGCCGTCTTGATTTTGTCCGGCATCGGACTCGTTCAATTCAACCCGTCTTATGAGCTGGAGAAAGCGCGCCTGGAGGGAGGACAATCATGAGAGGCTTTGCAGAATTCAAAGGCTATACGACCCGCATCTACTACGACGGCAAAGTCAAGACATTTACCCAGCGCGTGGTCGCAAACACCAACACAGAAATAGCTTTGAAAAAAAGCCCTCGAATTCGTCGTAAAAGGTCAAGTAAGAAACCACATCAGCCGGAGGCTGTTAAAGAAACTTCAGGTGGATAGGTTTTCAAGCATATTGGTTTGATCAATTTGCAGGCAACTCAACTGACCCGTTCCCGCCACAGCGCTGCATATAAATCCATAGCTGCGGAAATCTGCACACGGTGCGGGAAGGGGGCTTTGGGAATGTCGCCGCCTGCTAAAAGAGCCGCGCCGGTTGATGTGCCTGAAGTTGATGAATTTTCCGCAATCACGGGTCTCCCGCAAGCCGCCTCCAGCATGGCAGTGTAAAATCGGTTTTTGGCAAAAGGGCCCTCCGCGATGATCGGGCCTTCAGCGCCAATCATTTCAAGGCATGTGGTCGTCATAAGCGCCAGATAGAACCATAAAGCGGCCATGCGCTGACCGTCGGTCAGTGATTTTAACGGCATGATCCATTTGGCTTTTCGGCCCTGAAATGGGCCGGACAGCGGTTCGATCGCGGGCAACAGCATAATAAATTTACTCAGCACGAAGCTTGCATCAACAGCGCTTGGTTGTACAAAACTTGGCTCAAAGCTTTTGCGCACATTGTCGAATTCACGCCCGCCCATGAAGCGTGCAGACGGCACGGCTTGGCCTGACGCATTGACATTGATCAATGTATCACGCGCCGGATCAAGCGTGATTTCTTTTCCGCCGATGCTCATTGCCACAACCCAAGTGCCGGTCGAAACAACTGAGAACGGCGCTTCACGTGACAGCAAATGCGGATAGAGCGAAGCATTGGAATCATGGATGCCGGTGAACACCGGGACGGACTCACCAAGGCCTAGCGCAGCAGCAATATCCGGTAAAACGTCGCCTAGAACATCGCCTGCCTGCTTTGTTTCAGGCAACATGTCCTGCCACCCTGTAATGACCGGTAACGATGACCAATCACCTGCATGCGGGTTCCATAAATCGGTGTGGCAACCAAGTGACGTCACTTCATTGGCTGCAACACCGGTGAGTTTATAGCCCCAATATTGTGGCCACATCAAAATGGTATTGGTACGGTTTTTGAGATCATCCTGCGTGGCAAAAAGCCAGTGCAATTGCGCGCCTAAGTTTAAACCCATTGGCAAACGCGGTGAACCGGTTTCAGCAAATGAAGGACGTATTGCATTGTAATCCGCTGCCAATTGATCCGGCCCGTCATGCTCATAATCAAGCACCGGCGCAGCAAGCTTTCCACTTGAATCCAGCAGTGCAGCACATGCGCCATGCGCGGTGATGGAAATAGCGTCAATTGCCTGACCGGTATTGAGTTTTTTGAGCGCCGTTTGAATGAAC